>USIN01000024.1 GCA_900554715.1 uncultured Bacteroidales bacterium | reverse complement strand
TCAACACTTCGGGGGTTGCCTGACGCTGACCGCCGGGATAACCGGTGTAGTTGAGGTAGATGTGGTCGGTCATCTTTTTGCCTGTCAGAACGACTTTGTCGGCGTTGATGATGATGACGTTGTCGCCACACTCGGTGTACGGAGTGTAAGAGGGTTTGTATTTGCCGCGAAGCAATTTTGCGACTTTAGAGCAGAGACGGCCAAGATGCTGGTCGGTTGCGTCGATCACGACCCACTCGTGCTCGACCTGCTGTGCGTTGGGAGATACGGTTTTGTAGCTTAAAGTATCCACTGTTTAATTAGTTGATTAGTAGTTAAATAAATTTGACCGTAGCCAAGCCGGCGCTCGGCCAAAAGCGCCTGAATGACGACTGTCGTTAATTAATTTGGACATAATCGGTCTGCAAAGGTACGATTTTAACCGCTATCAGCCAAACTTTTCGACTATAAAATGTTAAAAAAATTCGTCTGACCTGATGCTGACCTGATGCCGATGTCAGAAGCGGTAGGACGCGCCTGCAAGAATGCGGCCGACGGTGATGAATCTGTTCGACGTTCCGTAGGCGGGGATGACCCGGTTCATGTAGGCCGATATGCAGGGTTCGATATGCAAGTCGATGTCGGACGGAAGGTTGTAGCGGAATTGCAGTCCCGCGTTGCCCATCGCGCCTGTTGACGCGTCGCGTGCGTTGCTGAACCCGAGGCCGGCGCCTATGGCGCCGATTATGTGGAAACGGCGTTTCGGATTGCGGTCGATAAGTGAAGTGACGTTGAGCAGGTAGTCGATGTTTGCAGTAGTTAGATTCACGTTATCGCGATGAGGCGACATCAGGAAGTCATAGCCGAGATTGAATCTCAAGCCTGATACCAGCGAGAACCATCGTCCGACCGAGGCCTGCAAAGCTCCGCTGGCGCGGTCGTTGTCACTGCTGTTGACAGTCGGGCCGCCGGCGAGGCTGACGAAGTTGCGGTCGTCGCCTCCGAACACGGCATCGGCAATCGAGCCGCGAGGGCCTTTGAACGTGCCGAGCCGATAGTTGAGGCCCAGCATGACACGTAATTCGGGAGTCCATCCGGGGTTGCCTAATCCGCGGGGGCAGACCCCCAGAAGCTGAGGCTCGACGAAAAGGCTGAGGGCGTCGTTGAGACGGAACGATCCGTTCAGACCGATTTTACTGCCATACACGGCTTTTGCGGGGTCAACGTAATTTACCACGCCACCGAACACACCCATCACGCCCGACAGGTCGAACAGACGCTCGCTGTCATATCCGGCCATGGCTGTAGAGATGCTGAAGAGATAGTCGGCCGCGACTGTCGCCGATACGTAGATGGGTTGGCGGCGGAATATTTCGCCCTCTGCTGTTATGCGCCAAGACGATAGGGGAGTGAATCGGCGGCCGAAACCGACTGAGCCGGCCATGCCGTTACCGTAGTCGCCTCTGAAACGTTTGACCGGAGAGAATCCGAGGGTAAGGAACCAGTTGCGGTCTTTGAGAAATTCTTCCAGAGCTTTGGGATAATCGTGGTAGAAGTTGCCGAATGTATAATGGACGCCGGCGGTCAGCGATCCTATGGCCTGGCGCGAGCCATAGCCCATATCGGTGCTGAATTTGCCGCTGAATACCTGTACTTGTGGTTCGATGAACAGGCTCCAGTTGGGTGACAGGCGGAACGAGGCCGTCAGGCTCGCTTCGGCGCCGGGATATAGTTTGCCTCGGGCGGAGTTGCCATAAGCGAGTAACGGACCGATGTTGAAATTGAGACCGAAGACGCCGTCCGGATTATAGCCGCTGAACGCGTTGGTTATATTCCACACATAATCGATTGCTCCTGTGGCTATGTAACGGTTGTTTTTCGCGCGTGGCACTTTGCCGTAGCGGCCGAATTCGGCTTTTACTCTGAGGGCTGAGGTGTAAGTGAGCCATTTGCCGAAACTTGCCGAGAATATACCGTTGATGGAGTTGCGGTCGAAATTGCGCAGGAAGGCCGTGGCCCCGGCGCCTGCAGAGAAGAATATATGGCTGTCGTCGATATTAAGGAAGTCTGATGAGCCGTAGCGGCGTTCGGTGCTGCGGAGCAGACGGTATCCCAGGCCGACAAAAAGATTGGCGTCGGGACGGAACCGGCGGGTTGCGCCTCCACCGAACTGTGTGCCGGCAAGGAGAGTCAGTCTCGGCTCGACATACAGGAACATCGACCGGCTGACATTGAAGCGCGCCTGCAGCGACGTGCGGAATCCTCCTTCGTTGCCCCATACACCGTCGCGGCGTATGCGCTGATACTCTGCGCCTATACCGCCGATAAGCTCGAAAGAGCGGTTGCTGTCATAGCCACGTAACAGAGCCGAGAAGTTCATGAGATAGTCAGCCGAGAAAGATCCGAAATATACGCGCGGCTTACCTGAAAATTCAGAATGCAGCCCGGCGTCAAAACTGATTCGGCCGCCGTGTACAGGCGTAAACCAATATCCGACTCCGAGTTCGGCCCGTGCGCCCGGACGCGTATGAAGGCCGGTCATCGAGCCACCGATGCCGCCGCTCACGAAAAGTCGCGAGGTCACTGCGCTGTCGGGGAAAGCACGTGACGGCAGCGGTTTCTGGAGTACGTAATCCAACGCATTGAAGCCGACTCTGACTGTGTCGTTGAGTTTATAGTCGGTTTTTGCTGAAATTTCGTGAGATCCTGTCAGGGAAATTACAGCGGCGGTGCCTGCCGCCAGGACCACCCGGCAGAAGCCCGAGTGTCTGAATATATTGATTGATAGCTTATTCATTGTTGCAGCAGAACTTAAATGTCAGTAGATTGGTCGGTGTCACCGGTTTTATTCTCGCCTTCAAGGTCTTCGAGCAGTTCGGTCATGTCGCCGTCGACGCGCGCCACGTCGCGCAGCGACGGGTCGAGGTGAAGGGCGTTTTCGAGGTATACAAGAGCGATGGAGTACTCGTCGACACGGTTTGCCGCAGTGGCCTTGATATACTGCTCGATAGCCGAATCACCAAGTTTTTTGGCACTTTCCCATGCCTGTTCGTTATCTTTCAGTGCGAGAAGAA
This sequence comes from uncultured Bacteroidales bacterium, assembly GCA_900554715.1. Lineage (GTDB taxonomy): Bacteria > Bacteroidota > Bacteroidia > Bacteroidales > Muribaculaceae > CAG-873. The sequence goes on along the minus strand of USIN01000024.1, from coordinate 11,977 downwards.
GAAGTACTTCGTTGATCGGCGAGTCTTCAGACACTTCCTGCACGACCTCCTGATAGCGGCCGTTCAGAGCCGCGCTATATACTTTTCCCTTATGGTATTCGGGGGTATCTGGCAAATCGAAAAACAGCGAATCGGCGCGTGAATATCTGTCGTTTCTGAGGCAGCTTGCCGCCATGTTGTAGCGGGTCTCTTCGGGCAGTTTGCGCCATGTTTCCTTGTCAGCGAAGAACGGTTCGAGGATGGTATGGTCAGCTTTATCCTGGTCAATCAGCAAGCCGGACAGGTCGCTTGCGGCAACAAGAAAGTCGGGATGGACTTCGAGGGCTCGGCGCATGATGGTCTCGCATTGCGACGAATCGGCTGTGACAGAATATAGGCGCCAGAAGTGATATTTGGTCATGTTACGGTAATCAGACTCATAAAGCTGTCTTATCTCTCGGTCGTTGAGAGGACGGTATTGAGACGTTACAATCTGATAGTGGACTCGGCGCAGGCGGGGGAGGTAGTTCTCGGCCAAAAGACTTTTGTAGTATGGCAACCGTTTCATGCGGGGCGTCAGCGCTGATGAATTGTTGCCGTATTTACTGATGATGGCTTCAATCTCCTTGGCTTCGTCCGTGTGATTGTCTGCGCGGAGCAGATTGGCGACGTCCTGCCACGAGGCGACGTTTGCATTGGTAGTGATTTCGGCGTTGCGTCGCAGATTTTCGGGGACAGACTGCAATATCACGTCCATGGCCGACCGCATGCGGCCGCCGGCCAGCTTCATATTCTTTTCATGCGAGCCTTCGGGCGATGCCGTGCCGGTGATAGAGAAACTCTTGAGCATCATGTCGGGATTGGCGTCGATGGCGCGGAACTGGTCGAGCAATGCGTCGATTTCGGCGCGGTTTCGCCCCATGCCGAGGTTAAGGTTCGTTTTGTTTACTTCAAAAACCAGATTCATGTTGCCCTTGGTGTCACGAAGTTCGATGTCGGGCTGGGGCAGATACCGGTCGTCGGCGACTCTGACGCCGTTGAGCTTATATCTGAGGAAGCGGAGGGGATTCACCGTGCCGCGGGCGATCATGGCGGTATCGGTGAAGACGATTCGGTTATAGTCTTCCATCGATGACATCACAAGACATATGAAGTCATGATTGGTATTCTCCACATAGAGAGAGTCGGCGATTGTCACCATATCGTCTGTGCGGCGTCCGGTCGTTTTGATTTCCCGGAAAATTACGAGAGGGTCGATGCTGTCGTTGAAGTCATGCATACGGCGCTGGGTTATGGCATACCGCCCTCCGTCGAATACCACAGGCTTGAGATATGACAGTTTGCGGAGCGTGACGTCGTATATCGTAGGCTGGATAATCATGCGCTTCTGCGATGAAAAAAATTTGTGCGGTATTCTCACATGTTTTTTCAGATGTATATAATTGCCCTTGACGTCGAGTTCGGCATTATCGATAATAAAAGCGTTGTCCATGCCTTTCGCCACGACAAGCAGCTCCTCGAGTTGCTGGGGTTTGGGCATAAGCGACACTTCGACAGACAGGCGCCCGCGGACAGGTTCAGTAAGGCTTTCTACATTGACACTTGAAAAGATTAGATCATCGTTTTCATCGACAGACACCGTGAAGCGGCCTTCGATATTGGTCGAGCCGATAAGCTTCCCGGTAGACGCGCTCCGGATGGCTACGCCGTCAAGCGGTTCGCGGCTTCCCTGTGAGAGCACTCTGCCGCGCACGTTAATATGGCGGGCATCGGCCGGCAGAGCAAAAAAGAGCGGCATGAGTAATGCCGAAACGGCTGTCACGACGATAGCCAGGTATTTATGCATATTTTTCACTGTTGTCATTTACTTGAAAATATATGAAAAAGATAGCCCCAGTCGTATGGGTACAAGCTTGAAGTGAGAATAATTTTTCTGAGCCGGACGTTCTTCCCCATGGTAGTCGAAGGCCTTGATGTGTGCCACGCCTACGCCGGCTTCAAATTCCATATTCCAGTGGTTTGAAAGGACCAGGGCATAGCCGTACGACACACCGGCACCGATGGCATCACCGTTGAAGTGATGGTCGGCGTGGCGTAGATTGAGAGCCGCGGCAGTTGCCGAAAGTGCCACAAAGTGACGTGCCATCGGACGGTTGAACCAATATCTGAGTTCAGGTTCGACCCGGTAATTTTTTGTCGAAATGTCGGCAATGCTTATATTGAACGGATTGGCGGCGAAGGCCATCTGCATGGTCAGCTTTGAACTAATGCGTGCCTCGACCGAAAGGTTCGGTGACATTATCAGCCAGTCTATTGCATTGGTTTTAAGTGCGATTCGCTGGGCGTTTGCCTGGTGTGCTCCGGCAAATAGGCAGATTAATAGTAAATAACGGAAAATCAAACACAAGCGACTGTTCCGAATATAGAAAGGGTGTGTCATATTTGAAAATTTTACCTATTTTGGAAAAAATTGGCGTAAAATTAGTAAAATTTTCTAGCGTGGCAAATTTGTTGCATAAATGTTGTTAAAATAAAATATTTGTGATGCGGTTTCTGCATCACAAATAAAATGGCAAGCGCCTAAACGACAATTTAAAACAGGCTGTCATTTAGGCGCTTATGGCGTGTATTGTGTTGACTGCAGGCTGTTAATCGCCTGAATTCGACAGATAGGCTGCGCGGTATTCGGGATCGTAAATCAGATTGAGCGTGTGGGCCAGGCGGAGGCCGCCTTTGAGGAACTGCTCTTCGATGGTTGGCGTCCAGCGGGCGATATCGTTATATGAGACGTTGATGCCCGGTTGGAAATAGGTATAGACTTTCGAGGCTATGGCGACGGTCTCTTTGGCCCAGTCGTCAACGTTGCCGCTGATGATGGCATTCGCTGTGGCTTTGTCTGCGCGGTCAATCTGCTGTTGCCATTCGCTGTAGCTCCACTTGTGGGCAGCCTCGGGCAGCGAGCTGTCCCAGATTGAATGGAGGTTATTGTCGCGTCCGAAGAACTTGACTTTGATGCGGTTGCCGCCGAGGTCTGAGGCGTGGCCCATGTGTAGAGGCATGTGAAGGTCGCCCATGACGTGGACGAGAATTTTGAGCGCGAGCTGCGAGTCTTTTAGCTTTGTGGCGGGGTCAGACAGCGTCTCGACCTGAGCTTTTATGGCTGTGACAGCATCGCCCGAAGGGTTTGCCTGCGCTGTCTCGTATGTCTCGTCGGCGTCTACATTTTTATAATGCCAGGTCTTGGTATATTTTAAATCTGGCTGATGACTTGCGTTGTCGAGCCAGTTTGACCAGTAGACGATTGACTTGCCGTCGAAAATCGAGTCGACGGCTGCCGCTGTCGCGGGTGTAAGATGCTGTTCGGCGATATAGGCGGTGGTGTCGTGGCCTTTCTGTCCCCAGCCGAAGGCAGACAGAGCTATCGCGACAGTCGCGCCGAGTAGAGTCAGTCTTTTCATATATGTGGATTTTATGATGTTTATAGAAATGCTTAAAATGAAACGGGCCGCTCAAAGATTGTTTTGAGCCGGCCCGTTGTCAATAAGTTGGATTTGTGTTGTCGTGGCTGATTATGCTTCGGCGACTTCGACAGCGGCGGGTTTGACGTTGATGAACTTACGTCCGCCTTTGCCTTCGGTGAATACAACTGTGCCGTCGATGAGGGCGTAGATTGTGTGGTCTTTGCCCATGCCGACATTGAGTCCGGGATGGTGGACTGTGCCGCGCTGACGTTTGATGATGTTACCTGCTTTGGCAAACTGGCCGCCAAAGATTTTCACGCCGAGTCGCTTGCTTTCTGACTCACGGCCGTTCTTAGAACTACCAACACCTTTTTTATGTGCCATTTTGTTTAAGTTTTAAAAGGTTAAGCGACTATGTCTTTAATCACGATCTTGGTGAAATACTGGCGATGGCCGTTTTTGCGGCGATAGCCTTTGCGACGTTTTTTCTTGAAAACAATCACTTTGTCACCTTTTACGAGGGGAGTAGCGACCTCGCATACAACTTTTGCTCCTTCAACGGTAGGAGCGCCGACTTTCACGGCACCGTCGGCATCAGCGAGGAGTACGCGGTCGAATTCGACTTTGTCACCTTCTTTTACTTGCTCACCGAGATAGTGGACATACAGAAATTTGTCTTTTTCAGCTTTGAACTGCTGTCCCTGGATTTCTACGATAACGTACATTTGTTATTGATAATAAAAATGTTAACCCACTGAGGCGGCGCCCTTAAACCATTGTCGGACGCTCTTTGACGAGCCTATTGCGGAAAATTTCGGTGCAAAGATAGCTATTTGCCCCGGAACGGGCAAGTTATCCCGCCGATTTTTTTTCTTATTTTTTAGAAATTATAGCCTATTGTGAATGTCACTCGGTTTTCGTGAAATTTTGCGTCCGAGTCACTGAGCATGTTGAGCATGCCGAGCGAACCGCTCACGGCATAGAAGAAATGCTTGTATGACACGCCGGCACCCATGCTCCACAGAAGGTCGACACGCTTCATGCCGCCGTCTTCGCCATAAAGGCTTTCAGAGTAGCTGCCCTGATGTTCTTTGGCCGAAAAACCGATTTCGAGTTCGGGGCCGGTGAAGACATGCAGCCCAATTTCATCTGTCAGACCGAAACGGTAGCCTGCCTGAACGGGGATGCGCATACCGAATTTGCGTATCGAGGCATCGGCGTCAATCACGTCTTTGTTGAACGAGTACTGGTTGTAATATAGTTTCAGACCGGGTTCGATATAGAATCCGGCTGAGATCGGAGCAGTATATACGACGCCGAATTCAATGCCGCCGCCGACCGAGAATGCGTCGACTCCGACACCGTCCTGACTTATGTCGCCGGGGCAGGCGATTTCGCCGCCGACGCGGACGCCGAAATGTCCTGAGGTCTGGGCTGTAGCGCCGAGTGATAGAAGTGCTGTCGCGGCAAGAATGCAGAAAAGCTTTTTCATTATGGTTCTGATTATATAGTTATTGTTATGTATAATTATTTCAGCGATGCTTTGACGGCCTTGAGATAGTCTTCGATGCCGAGATAGATCTGACGGGCCATGCGTGTGCGGAATTCAGGGTCGGCCAGCAGTTCTTCTTCGTGGAGCGAACTCATGAACAAGCCTTCGACGAGCATGTTGGGATAATCGGTCGGCCCGTTGAGCGAGAAATTGAAGTTGCCGACGAGGCCGAAGAACGGCACGTCGAGCTGAAGCATGCGCCGTGCGATGGTCTCGGCGAGCGGACGGTCGAAGATGTGTTTGTAAAACGCTGCGGTGCCGGGGGATGTCAGTGGCGAGCCTCCCGAGTTGTTGTGGACCGACACGGCGAGCTGTACGCCTCCTTTTTTCCAGATTTCCTTGCGGCTTGTCATCGACGGACCTGTGTCGCCATCGCGTGTGAGCACGACTTTCGCGCCCGCGCGTTCAAGCATGTCGCGCAGTTTGAGTATAATGTCAAGATTGAGGTCTTTCTCTTTCAGCCCAGAGGGCGATACGGCTCCTGAAAACTCACCGCCGTGGCCGGCGTCGAGTCCGATGACAAGACCGTCAATCGAAATCTTGTCAGGGCGGTGTCTTACGTCGATGGTGAGATTGTTGCCTTCATATCCGACGCTGAATCCCCAGCTGTAGCGGTCTTTGAGATGGATGATGACGCGGTAGACATCGCTGTCGATCTGGTCGAAGTCTACATAATCTATCATGCCGAGGTCGAGAGTGCGCTGTGTGATCCAGTTGCTGTTGTCGGTCGCTCCGTACAGGTCTATCGTGATTGTCGACGGGTCGAGGTTGGTGCGGTAGCGGTAAGCTAAGCGTGCGGGCAGAGCTATGCTGATGCGGTCACGGTCACCTATATTGATTATGCTCCAGCTGCCGGTGTTGAAAATGGGGTTGGCGGTTTCTGCCGGAGCGGTGTATTCTTTGGGGATATAGGCGAAATGGCTGTTGGCGAGAGCCACACGATACAGACTGCCTTTGACGCCGTCGGCTTTGAGCCGGATGCCTTCGTCGACAAAGCCCATCTTTGAGCCTCCGAGACGGTCGTCGCCGTTGCCGAACTGAAGATAAGCGCCTTTTTTTGTCACGATATAGCGCGGATGTTCAAGCGGTGTTGTCATCTCATTGGCGAAACTGTCGTCTGCTTTAGCCTGTTTCTGTGATGCTTCGGCGCGATAGATCTTGAATACACGGTTTTCTGTCACACCGTCTTTTGTGGCACTGACAGTCACGGTGTTTTCACCTGGAACGAGGCTGATTTCGTCGCCGAACGAGCCGGTTTTGTAGACTTTGACCGCCTTGCCGTTGATGGTGGCGGTGGCTCCGGGTTCGGTTACGGCGACTATCGTCTGGGTCGCTGTAGTGACTGTGTCAGTTTGCCCGCTGTAGATTTTTAACGGCAGCGCGGCCGAAGCTGTCGCTGCATATAATAATATGAGCGGCGTGATTACTTTTTTCATTGTAGTTTTATGTTAGTGGTATAGATAGCGTTTTATTGATTTCTTGGGCGTCTTGACAAATTCGTCGTCGATAAGCTCGATACTTTCGACACGTTCGTAAGGCGCCACAAGTTTGTTGAGGTCCTGACGGTTTTTCTCCATAATCTGACCGAGGCTGTCGGCCGTCAGTCCGTTGGCCTCGGCAGTCTCTTTGTCGGGATAAACGATGGCGACGAGATGTCCGTTGCGTTCGATGACGAGACTCTCGGCAACATACGGCATGTTATTCAGTTTGGCCTCGATTTCTTCAGGATATATGTTCTGACCGTTTGACGTGAGTATCATCGTCTTGTAGCGTCCGCGTATGAATACTGTCCGGTGGTCGGGTCTGCCCAGTGTGCCCATGTCGCCGGTATGAAGCCATCCGTCGCTGTCGAGCACTGCTTCTGTGGCCTCTGGATTTTTGTAATATCCTTTCATGACGTTGACACCCTTGACGCATATTTCTCCCTGATCGGAGTCTTCTTCGGCTATTATTTTGGCGGTCATGAGTCCGCGCAGAACGCGTCCCGACGACCTTGGCTCGAAACGGCGCCAGGGCACATAGCTTATGAGCGGGCCGCACTCGGTCATGCCGTAGCCGACAGTGAAGGGGAATTTTATGCGCAGCAGGAAGTCTTCGACCTCGGGATTGAGCGGAGCGCCGCCGATGATGACTTCCTCGAAACTGCCGCCGAAGGCTTCGACGAGCTTCGAGCGTATTCGTGCGTAGACAGCTTTGTCGAGCATGGGTACGGCGAGCACCCATCGCACGGCCGGCGATGAAATCATCGGTACAATCATCTTGCGGTAGATTTTTTCAAGAACGAGCGGCACACAGATAACCAGCGACGGCCTGACTTTTTTCATCGCCGATACTATCAGCTGCGGACTCGGCAGTTTGCCGAGCAGGGTGACGTGGGTGCCCGTCGCAAGCGGCACGAGCATGTCGAAGGCGCAGCCGTATGCATGGGCGAGCGGCAGGAACGACAGGGCGCGCGACCCCTGGTAGTGCAGTCGCGAGCGTATGCCGAAGACCACGTTGCCCCACAGGTTGCGGTAGGTGAGCATGACGCCCTTCGAGAAGCCGGTCGTGCCTGACGTATAGTTGATGACGCAGACATTCTCGGGATCTTGTTCTTCAAAGTCTATGTCGGCGGCCCTGAAGCCGTTTTTATATTTGCGGTTGAACGAGAGGGTCAGGTTGTGTATGATTCTTGACGCCGGCGTTTTCGTCAGGGTCGCATTGTCGGGTGTCGTGCTGCGCTCGGTAATGATTTTGCGGTTCTCGAGCGAGACGACACACCTCAGACCCGGCATCTCGTCGAAATTGAGATTCTCCCAGATCGAATCGCTGACAAAAAGCACCAGCGCGTCAGAGTGGTTGATGATGTGCTGGGCGTCGGCGGGATTGAAGTCGTGGAGTATAGGCACGATGACGGCGCCATAGGTTATCGTGCCCATGAAGTCGATGACCCAGTTGGTGGTGTTCTTGCCTAAAAGCGCGATTTTGTCGCCCGGCCTGATGCCGAGCTGTCTGTAGAATAGTTGCAGGCGCGCGATGCGTCGGGCCATTTCGCCGTAGGTGAGGGTTTTGCCCGAGCCATAGTCGGTGAGGGCCGGAAGACTGAAGTTGTCAATCCAGCTTTGCTTATATATAGTCAGCAGGTCGCTGTACTCTGAGTAGTCGTAGTCGTCCATGATAATATGCTGATACCCGAGGGGTATCACTGATTTGTTTTGCGAAAGTTACAAAAATTATTTATAAAACACAAATAATAATAAAATGGTTGCAGACGAGGGGCCTGCAACCATCATTTATAGGTCTGCGTTTCGCAGATTATTTCTTTATGACTTTCGAGAGCGATTTCTTGATGTCGCCGAATATGTTCTCGACATCGCCGTTGCCGTTGATGGCGTGATACTTTCCTTCGTTCTTGTAATACTCTTTCAGCGGTGAGGTCTGGTTGTGGTAGACATCGAGGCGTTTCTTTATGGTGTCGATGTTGTCGTCGGCTCGGCCTGATTCCTGACCGCGGCGAAGCATGCGGTCGATGAGGTCTTTCTCTTCGACCTCGAGGCCTACGACAGCGTCGACGGCTGCATCGCGCTCGGCGAGCATGGCGTTGAGAGCCTGGGCCTGTGGAATCGTGCGGGGAAAGCCGTCGAATATGACACCTTTGGCTGTCTGCTCGGGATGGCTGTCGAGGACATGGGCCAGAACTTTTACCATCAGATCGTCGGGTATCAGCTGGCCTTTCGATATATAACTGTCGGCTATCACGCCGAGATCTGTGCCGCGGGCTATGTGGTCGCGCAACACTTCGCCTGTCGAGATATGATACAGGCCGTATTCATTGATTATCCGCTCGCTCTGGGTGCCTTTGCCGCTGCCCGGGGCGCCAAAAATCACAACATTAAACATTTCTATGTGAATTATGTAGATGTAGATTTACCTATTCCTAAAACAATCTCGCGTGGCTCATTGTTGCTCCTTCAGGACATAAATGTCGTTGAGGTTGCGTGCGTGGCCGTTCAGATCGAGGCCGAAGCCGATGATAAACTTCTTTGGTATCTCGAATCCCACGTAGTCGGGCGACACATTTTTCTCGAGTGCCTCGGGTTTGAACAGCAGTGTCGCTATTTTTATCTCGGCGGGATTTTTTGCCTTGAGGGTGTTTATCAGACGGTCGATCGTATTGCCGGTGTCGACGATGTCTTCGACGATGATGACGGTGCGCCCTTCGATGCTCTGGTCTAAACCGAGAACTTCCTTGACGACTCCGGTCGACGAGGTGCCTTCATAACTTTTGAGACGTATGAAAGAGATCTCGGCGTCAATCGATTCGGCTGCTCTGAACAAATCGCTTGCAAAAGGAAATGCCCCGTTCAGAACACATAAGAACAGAGGCATTTTACCGGCGCAATCGCGCGTAATCTCACGACCCAGCTCTTCGATACGGGCCTTTATGTCTTTATTGGCTATATAAGGCTCAAATGTGAGCCCTTCGTAAGTCACTTCCTTCATTATTTCAGAAATTTGTGCAAAGGTAGTAAAAAAATTGCCAACGCAAAAAAGGCATCGGCAATTTTTTATACTAATTCTGATGAAGTTTTTAGGGTGAAGTTTTCAGGGTAGTCAGTTGTTGAGATACCAGTCGTAGAGACGCCCGATGCCGTCGTCGAGTTCGACCTTGTGGCGCCATCCGAGGCTATGGAGTTTGCTGACGTCACAGAGTTTGCGCATTGTGCCGTCGGGCTTGCTTCTGTCCCAGACGATTTCGCCTTTGAAACCGACAGCTTTGCGTGCTTTTTCAGCGAGTTGGGCTATGGTGAGCTCGATGCCCGTGCCGACGTTGATATGTGTGTTGCGCACATCCTTGCGGTCGCCTGCGAGATCCTTGAAGCTGACATTGAGCAGCACATAGACAGATGCGTCGGCCATGTCCTCGCTCCACAGGAATTCGCGCAGCGGCGTGCCGCTGCCCCACAGTTCGAGACGGTCGGCGTGGATGCCGAATCGGGCGAGTTCGGCGTCAATCTCGGCCTCTGTCGCTTTCATCGGGTCGGCGATGCCCGACGTCGGGCGTTTGGCGAGGTCGGTCCTGACAGCATCGTAATCGCCTTCGTTGAGCAGACGGGCGAGATGGAGCTTGCGTATTATCGCAGGCAGCACGTGTGAGTTCTCGAGGTGGAAATTGTCTCGCGGACCATAGAGGTTTGTCGGCATGACGGCGATATAATCGGTGCCATACTGGAGGTTGAACGACTCACACATCTTGAGTCCCGCGATTTTGGCGATGGCGTATGGCTCGTTGGTGTATTCGAGCGGCGATGTCAGCAGGGCGTCCTCGGTGATAGGCTGGGGTGCCTCGCGTGGATAAATGCATGTCGAGCCGAGGAAGAGCAGATGTTTGACGCCGTGACGGAAGGCCTCGCCGATGACATTCTGCTGTATCTGCAGGTTTTCATAGATAAAGTCGGCGCGGTAGATCGAGTTTGCCATGATGCCGCCGACATGTGCGGCTGCCAGGACGACGGCGTCTGGACGCTCACGGTCGAAAAACTCTCTCACGGCGACGCAGTCGAGCAGGTCGAGTTCCTTATGGGTGCGTCCGACGAGGTTGGTGTAGCCTCGCGACATCAGATTCTGCCAGATGGCCGACCCGACGAGTCCGCGGTGTCCGGCCACATATATTTTAGAGTCTTTTGTCAGCATGACTTGGCAATTTCTTTTTTGACCATATCGACGTCAGAGTCTGCCATGATTTCGACCAGACGCTCAAAAGATGTCTTGCGCGGATTCCAGCCGAGCACCTTGCGTGCTTTCTCGGGATTGCCGAGAAGTTCTTCCACTTCCGCCGGACGGAAAAATGCCGGGTCGACCTCGACAAGCACACGACCGTCGGCGTCGATGCCGCGCTCGTCAAGACCGCTGCCTTCCCAGTGTAGCTCTATGCCTACGCGCCGGAAGGCGAGTGTCGTGAACTCGCGCACGCTGTGATATTCGCCCGTGGCGATGACAAAATCGTCTGGCTCGGGCTGCTGGAGTATCAGCCACATACACTCGACATAGTCGGCGGCATAGCCCCAGTCGCGCTTGGCGTTGAGATTGCCCAGATAGAGACGGTTCTGAAGGCCGGCGGCGATGCGTGCGGCCGCCATGGTGATCTTGCGGGTGACGAAGTTCTCGCCCCGGCGTTCTGACTCGTGGTTGAAGAGGATGCCGTTGGCCGTAAACATGCCGTAGCTCTCGCGGTAGTTCTTCATGATCCAGAATGAATAGAGTTTTGCCACGGCGTAAGGCGACCGCGGATGGAAGGGCGTCGTTTCGCATTGCGGCACTTCCTCGACCTTGCCGAAAAGCTCTGATGTCGAGGCCTGATAGATGCGGCACTTCTTCTCCATGCCGAGTATCCTGACGGCCTCGAGAAGCCTGAGGGTGCCGACGGCGTCGGTCTCGGCCGTATATTCGGGAACGTCAAACGATACTTTGACGTGGCTTTGCGCGGCGAGGTTGTATATTTCATCCGGTTGTACCTGCTGGATGATGCGAATCAACGAACTGCTGTCCGTCATATCTCCGTAGTGCAGATTTACCAGACGGTCTTTCTTCATGTCACGTACCCATTCGTCCAGATACAGATGCTCTATACGTCCTGTATTGAAAGAAGACGAACGGCGCAGTATGCCGTGAACTTCATAACCTTTTTCAATCAAAAACTCGGCGAGGAACGAACCGTCCTGTCCGGTGATACCGGAAATCAGTGCTACTTTTTTCATTTTGTGTATTTATCAATTTGATATTTTTTACTACGTTATAGTAGCATATTGAATTTATTTTTTAGGAGAGTAAAGATTAAGCTTTTCTAATTTGAAGTTATAATATAAAAAAACTTTTTTTCTATTAAGTACGCTACGCTATCGCCTGTCCCACAGTACTTTAATTAGACAGACATTATATTTAGCATAATAAGTGCGGCAAAATTAAGTCAAAAGTATATTATAAGCAAGAAAAATATGAAAAATAC
>USIN01000023.1 GCA_900554715.1 uncultured Bacteroidales bacterium | reverse complement strand
AGAAATGGCCGGCGTCATCGTGACAGTATTTCTTCTGATAGCAGCTTTCGCCATGGCCTTCCTATATCTCTTCAAAACTATTTCGCGGCTGCGCACAATCGAAGAGATGAAAGATGATTTTGTCAGCAATATGACCCATGAACTCAAGACTCCCGTCGCCATCGCCTACTCGGCCAATGACGCGCTGCTTAATTACAAGGCTGACGATGACCCTGCGAAGAGAACAGCATATCTCGAAATCGCCAACAGACAACTGAAACGTCTCGGCGAACTCATCGAGAATATTCTCGCCATGAGCATGGAACGGCGCAAGACAATGCAACTGAAATATGAACGCATAAACTTGCGGCCATTTGTCGAGGAAATCGCCGCCGCACAGAGAATGCGAAGCGACAAAGAAATATCTGTCAAGGTCGATGTCGACGATAATGCCGAAGTCGTTTCAGATAAAATTCATCTGGCCAATATACTGAACAATCTTATCGATAACGCCATAAAGTATTCTGGCGACAGTGTGACGATCGTCATACGGTGTGACCGAAGAAGCATATCCGTCACCGACAACGGCATCGGCATACCGTCACGGTCGCTTCCCTATCTGTTCGACAGATTCTACCGTGTGCCTCACGGTAACCGTCAGGACGCACGCGGCTATGGCATAGGATTGTACTACGTAAAAAACATCCTCGACAAAATGGGATGGACCATCTCTGTCAGAAGCAAGGAAGGCGAAGGGTCGACATTTAATATAATTTTTTGCAAAGATGAAACATAAGATACTGCTTGTTGAAGACGAGGCCGACCTCTCATTGATTGTGGCCGACACGCTGCGGGGACAAGGTTATGAAGTCATCACTGCCGCTGACGGCATCGACGGGCTGAACAAGTTCGCATCCGAGAGTGCCGATATCGTCGTGGCCGATGTGATGATGCCGAGGATGGACGGCTTCTCGATGGCGCGCGGAATCAGGGAGCTGTCGCCCGTTGTGCCATTGCTTTTCCTCACAGCCAAAAGCTCTGTCGAGGATGTCGAAGAAGGCTTCGGTGCCGGAGCCGACGACTATCTCAGGAAACCGTTTGAACTGCGCGAACTGACCGTAAGAATCAAGGCGCTCCTGCGACGACACGCCGACAGTCTGAATCCCGACACAAAATTTACGATAGGGAGATATACGTTTGATCTGGGCACACAGACGCTGACGGTCGACGGTATCGCGACCGTGCTGTCATATTTCGAAGCCCGGATTCTTGAACACCTCGCGGCCAATACAGGCAAGACAGTCGATGCCGGCGAACTGATGCTCGCCGTATGGCGGCGCGACGACCCGAGCAACCGCAACTCACTCCACGGATATATCCACAAACTGCGCCGCGCCCTGCGCCACGACCCCGCAGTCTCGATTATAAACCAACGCGGTTTCGGCTACATGCTGACAGTCAGATAAGCCTTCAGTCCAATATCCGCTTAAGCTTTCCATTATATTTTGTCGGTCTGATTTAATTTATTATCTTTGCGTTAAAGTATTAGCAATGACTGACTACAGAGACATCCGAGAGCCTTTCGACCCGTCAATGATAGAGGTTGAAATCAAAAACTTCACCATTAATACATTAGTAGAAATGATGAAGAACAATGTCATTGATCTGGCTCCGGAATTCCAAAGAAACGGAGATATCTGGCCCGACGATAAAAAGAGCCGGCTCATCGAGTCTCTGATTTTAGGCCTGCCACTGCCGAGCTTCTATTTCAGTTATGACTCCGTTTCAAAAAAATGGATTGTAATCGACGGACTGCAAAGGCTCGGTGCCCTAAAGGCTTTCATGATAGACAAAAAACTCGCATTAAAAGGTCTTGACTTTCTGGGGAAATATTATGACAAATGGAGATACGATGACTTTTCGTTTACCGACCAGCTGAACATGGGCATGCTGACAGTCACGGCAAACGTCATAAAAGGCAACACACCGGCGAACGTAAAGTATATCCTTTTTCAACGCATCAATTCAGCAGGGACGCCGCTTAACCCTCAGGAAATACGCAATGCCCTGAATCAAGGCACAGCAAGCAAGTTTCTGACTGAACTTGCTGCTTATCCATTGTTTAAAAAGATGGTGCGGGTCGACTCAAAAAGGATGACCGATTGTGAGTATGCGCTCAGATTCATCGCCTTCAGCATAGGCTGTTACGGTGAATACCGTAATAAAATGGATGTCTTTCTCAACGATCAGATGGCAATACTCAACCATGCAGACTCCACAACACTTGACGTCATAAGAAAAGATTTTGTCGAATGTCTCGCCCTTTGGGATCGTGTACTGGGTGACCTCGCGTTCAAAAACCCTACCTTACCCGGCAAAGGCGTATCGAAGGCCTTGTTCGACATGCTCATGACGGTTGCGTCGAAAATGCTGTCACATGAAAAAAACGCACTTGCCGAAAAGGCGGAATTTTTCAAGACAAACTACATCCGACTGTTCAACGACCGCGAGTTTACCGACCTGCTGTCAAGCGGCACAAGTAAAATTGCCAAAATCAACCGTCGCAACAACATACTGGAATCCGCTATATATAGCGCTATCAACGGCAGACTTATATGATTAAGAATTACAATCTTCATAATTTCAAGATTCACGACAACACAAACCTTGAACTCGGCAGAATTACCCTGCTGACAGGTGTGAACGGCATGGGCAAATCATCCGTAATCCAATCGATGCTGATGCTCCGCGAATCTTTTATTAAACGCGATCTACCTGATAATCTGAACTTACGCGGTGATTCATTTTACGTCGGGCTGTCATCAAACATTGTAAACTGGAATCCGACAGACGATGCAAAACATCTCGTCATTGAATTCACTGCAACAGATGATGACGAAAAGAATGTAGACAAATGCCGCTTCTCGTTCAATTATCTCGCACCCGATAAAACCTATCTCGAAAGTAATCCCGACGACACGTCATACGATGCCGCCCGGCTGAAATCAATATCACTTTTCAACAAAGACTTCCAGTATCTGAGCGCTTTCAGATATGGCCCGATGGAAGACTATCAGTCAGATGAAATATATGTCGATCAAAACCGTCAGATTTCAAAATCACGGGGTCGAGGAGAATACGGCATATATTTTCTTGAAAAATTCGGGAGTGAAAATATTCCTATTCCACAACTCAACTATAACCCGGAAACAGAAACAGACCTGTCTCTTAAACGTCAGGTAGAACTGTGGATGAATGAAATCGCTGAGGGAACAAGCCTTAAGATTGACCAGACCGGCAATCAATATAAATTGAAACTTGCATTCAGACGTCAGGGAAAATCACCTTTTTGGGTCGACGCCCTGAATACCGGTTTCGGCATTTCATATACGTTGTCGCTGCTCACTGCCATCCTATCTTCAAAACCTGGCGCACTGATTTTATTAGAGAACCCCGAGGCTCATATCCACCCTGCCGCACAGGCCGGTTTGATGCAGTTGATTTCTTTAGCCGCCGCCAACGGAGTGCAGTTTATAATCGAGACCCACAGCGACCATATCGTCAACGGCGCTCTCGTAGGTTTGAAGAGAGAAATACTTCCGGCAGACAGCGTCAGCATCTATTTCTTTGAAAGAGATACCGACACTTACAATGCTCATCCTACTAAAATGGAAATTTCAGAAGAATGCCGTATCACCAACGGACCGGACGGCTTCTTCACACAGTTACAGTCAGATATGGAAGTACTATTCGGATTCAGAAACTGATGGCAAACAGACTTTTTCTTGCGTTGCCGACAGAAGCGGCATTGTCGCAGCTTTCAAAAGATGATCTTCTCGCTTTGGCCAATCAGCTTATCGACGCCCTGAATATGATTGACCACGAGGACTACAAGGGGTACTTCGACAAAGACAACTTAAGACACTTCTATCAGTTTGCCACAGCGATTGACCGTAATCTTGGGGTAATGTTGCTTGCAGCAATAGAGCCATGGCTTGATTACAGATCACAGGCCAATGCTAAATCTAACCGTAACTACGTAGCCAACGGAGTCTCGGCGGCTGGCTCACTTCTGGCCTCTTACCTTGACAATATCACCGGCTCTCTTTTCTTGACTCTGGAACCTGCCAAATCAAAACCGTCACCTGTATCTGTCACTGAAAACAACCACTTATTGTTCAAAATAATACCCGCTGTTATAGAAGAAAAATTTCTCTACAGTTGGTTCGTGTCCAATCGTCTTCCGCAGCGGCAACTCGACAAGGATTATAAAAAGCACTCAAAATTCCGTGAACACATGGGCAAAAAAGGTGATGTTATATCGCCATGGACTTATGCTGATGCTGAGGCAGTAAAACTGCTCAGACATGCAGTTTATTCAAAAAGCGCCAAACGTTTGATACTACATCACAAAAATGATAAAAAGATACTCGTCTTCTTCAACGAAAATTTAGCCGAACCTACCTATCACGCATATCAGATTTACGAAAAGGACTCATCAGAGCTATCAAAATTTTCTAATGCGTCTATCAAGAAAATGAAAAAAATTCCTTACTGAATATAATGTCATACGGGAACTCCGGACTGAAGTCCGGGGGCAACAAAAAACCTCGGCTCTTGTGAGAACCGAGGTTTTTGCGGTGTAGCGGGACCGAGAATTGAACTCGGGACCTCCGGGTTATGAATCCGACGCTCTAACCAACTGAGCTATCCCGCCTTTTGCGAGTGCAAAGTTAAGGCCTTTTTCTTAATTATGCAAAATAATCGGCCTGTTTTTTAAGACAAAAATTCAGACGCAAATTTTAACACATCTAAAATTGCAGTCACTCACGGTTTTAGTAATACAACCGGCTTTTACAGACATTAATTTTGCAGCCGAACCAATTAATCCAATGCTATGAGACAAATCACTGAAATCATCGTGCATTGCACGGCAACACGTGACGGCGTCGACATCGGCGCGTCTGAAATCGACCTCTATCACCGCAAACGGGGCTTCAACTCGATAGGCTATCACTATGTAGTCAGACTCGACGGCCGTATCGAGAAAGGCAGAGACGAAACCACATCGGGGGCACATTGCCTCGGCCACAACATGAAGTCTGTCGGCGTAGCCTATGTCGGAGGCCTCGACGCCATAGGCAATCCGAAAGACACACGCACAGACGCCCAAAAACGCTCTCTGCTGTCGCTGCTTACCGACATGCGCCAACGCTATCCCGGAGCGAAAATCTACGGCCATCGCGATTTCGCCGCCAAGGCTTGCCCGTGTTTCGACGCAACCAAAGAGTATGTCCACCTATGAAAGCACTCCTGATTACAACCATCGCAGCCGTCATTCTGACATGTCAGGGCTGCCACAGTCACAAGGAAAGCGCAGTCAAAGAAGACAAAAGGCTTGACCACTATGAAACTAAACATCTTGGCGACAGCATCGTCATCGAAAGTCAATGCTCCCTGACCGGCGCAATCGAGATAGACTCGCCCGTAATGGTAATCGCCCGGTGGCCCGACGACAAGAGCGAAATAAAGCTCATCACCGTCAGCGGGCGCCAATTGAGAGCAACAGTCAGCAGCGGCAGAACAGCATCGGTCACAGAAGTCAGCGAAAGCCTCGACTCGCTGGCGACGTCGGCTCAAACCGTCATGTCGTCAGAGGTCAGCAGGCGCGACAGCACTCTGCCTTATCTCATCATCGCCTCAGGGGCGACGCTCATGCTCGCTTTCACTGCCCTATCATGCCGAGGAAAGCGTCTTCGTCTATGATGGGAATACCGAGAGAACGCGCCTTCTCGAGTTTGGCCGGACCCATATTCTCGCCGGCAAGAACATAGTCTGTCTTTTTTGAGATCGAGCCGACGTTTTTACCGCCGTTGCGCTCGATCATCGCCTTGTATTCGTCACGGCTGTGACGGGCGAAGACACCGCTGATGACAAAGGTCTTGCCGGCGAGCAGATCGGTCTTGCCTTCGGCGTCCTCCTCTTCATCGATGGCGAGGGTGACACCGGCCCGGCGCAGACGCTCGATAATCTCGCGCTTGTCAGGCGATGCAAAATATCCGGCGATGCTGACGGCAATCTTCTTGCCCACATCCTCGATGCTTTCAAGCTGCTCGGGCGACATAGCCATCAGATTGTCGAGCGACTTGACAGTCCGCGCTATCTTCTTTGCCGTCGTCTCGCCGACAAAGGGTATCGACAGGGCATAGAGCACGCGTTCGAAGCCGACGCTCTTGCTCGCCTCGACGCCTTCGATGACCCGTTCGGCGCTGCGCGGGCCGAATCCCTCGAGTTTCAGAAGATCAGAGGCTTTCAGGTCATAGAAGTCCGCGATGTTTCTGACGAGACCTGCCGCATAGAGTGTCGCGGCAGTCTCCTCGCCTATACCGTCGATATTCATCATACGACGTCCGACAAAATGCTCGAGACGCCCGATTATCTGCGGAGGACATCCGTCTTTGTTGGGACATATCCACGCCGCCTCGCCCTCGACACGCACGAGCGGCGACCCGCAGACAGGACAATGCGATACAAATTCGACAGGCTTGGCGCCGGGATGACGCTCAGAGAGCTCGACGCCGGTGATTTTGGGTATTATCTCGCCACCCTTCTCGACATAGAGCATATCACCCTCATGAATATCGAGAGTCTTCACAATATCCTCGTTATGGAGCGAAGCACGTTTGACGATGGTGCCCGACAGCAACACGGGCTCAAGATTGGCCACGGGGGTTATATAGCCGAGGCGGCCGACGTCGAAAGACACGAATCTGAGCCGTGTCAGCGCCCTTTCGGCAGCGAATTTATATGCTATGGCCCACCGCGGCGACTTGGCCGTGAAGCCGAGGTTTAACTGCTGGCGCAGCGAATTGACCTTGAAGACAAGGCCGTCGGTGGCGACGGGAAGCTCCTTGCGGGCCGTGTCCCATCTGTTGATGAAAGCGTCGACCTCATTTATCGACGACATCAGGGTCATGGCGTCAGACACCTTGAAGCCCCAGCGTCGCGCCGCCATCATGTTGTCATAATGGTTGTCGTATGGCAGATTCTCGCCAAGAAGATAATAGAGATAGGCGTCGAGTCCGCGTGCGGCGACCTCTGCCGGATTGAGCAGCTTTATCGTACCCGCAGCAGCGTTGCGCGGATTGGCGAAAAGAGGTTCTTCGTTGAACGCGCGGTCGGCGTTGAGCCGCTCGAAGGCTTTCCAAGGCATGACAATCTCGCCGCGTATCTCGAACATATCGGGCCAGTCGTCGCCCGACAGCTGCAGCGGAATGCTGCGTATCGTCTTGACATTCCCGGTGACATCGTCGCCCTTCTCGCCGTCGCCGCGGGTGACGGCGCGCACGAGGCGTCCGTGTTCATAGATCAGAGATATGCCCGTACCGTCGAACTTCATCTCTCCGACAATGCTGACCTCCTGGCCCGCAAGAGCCGTCGACGTACGTTTGACCCAGGCGTCGACCTCTTCGATTGAGTATGTATTGCCCAGCGACAGCATCGGATAGATATGGGCGACCTGCCTGAAGCCGTGCGAAAGATCCGAGCCGACACGGCGCGTCGGCGACAGAGGGTCGTCAAACTCGGGATGCTCAGCCTCGAGACGTTCGAGCCTTTTCATCATCTCGTCGAACTCGCGGTCGCTTATCTCGGGCGCGTTGTCGACATAATAGTTATGGTTGTGGCGATTGAGTTCGCCGCGCAAATACAATATTTCTTCCTGTGGTGACATAATCTCTTATTTTTTCCTGCGGCCGCGAAGCGGCGGGAACATCTTTTTTATTCTAACAATCTGTGCGGCAAGATTCCCTCCCGAGACGACCATTGTGACCGCCCCGAGTATAAGAATCAGCCCGACAATCTGCCGTGCGCCAAGCACTTCTCCAAAAACGGCCACACCGACGACCACTGCCGTCACCGGCTCGAAAACGCCGAGTATCGCTGTCGGCGTCGGACCTATCATGTGGATTGCCACAGTCGTCAGCGACAGACTGACTACCGTCGGCAGCAGCGCAAGAGCGAAGGTATTGAGCCAAAGCAAAGGACGCGAGGGAAGTATAAGCTCTCCTTTCACGGCCACACCGCCGATGAAAATGACCGAGCCGAAAATAAGAAGCCAGAAGGTCAGCGGCAGCGTCGGCATGTCGTTGACACGGCATAAGACAAGGCCGAGACCACGACCCAGAACACACCGATGGCACTAATCGCCGCCCCCGCCGCCGTATGGCTGAGCATAAATATTCCCGCAAGGGCGGTCAAAAGACAGACGACGGTCTGCATCGTCAGTTTCTCGTGATAGAGAGCAGCCATAATCAACGCCACCATCAGCGGATAGACAAACAGCAGCGTCGAAGCTATGCCGGCGTCGATATAGCGGTAGCTGAGAAACAGACCGAGCGACGACAGTCCGAGCATGAGTCCGAGAACGATGACGGGAACAATCTGGTCGCGTCTGATGGCAAAACTGCGTCCGCGGGCCTTTATCATTATCGCAAGCAATGGTATCGCCCCGAGATATCGCAGCAACAGAACCGAATATGTATCAAGCCCGTCGGCATAAAGAGGCAGCGCGAAAAGCGGATTAAGACCATAAGTGGCAGCCGCCGCCGTGCCTATGAGCAGTCCTTTTATACGCGTGTTCATCATGCTTTTCCGGCCTTGAGGCGGTCGACATAACTATCGATGTCGTGAAGACGCGCGGGTATATTGATCGACTGCGGACATTCGCTCAGACAGTTGCCGCAGGCGATGCAGCGCGAAGCCTGACGCAGACGCGGCACCGCGCGGTCATAACCGACAAGGAAAGCGCGGCGCGCCTTGTCATAGTGAGGGTCGCGGGTGTCACGGGCGACATTGTCGTCATTGATACATTTATTATAATGGGCGAAAATCGCGGGGATATTGACACCGTAGGGGCACGGCATGCAGTATTTGCAGTCGGTACACGGCACGGTGTCGTTCTGCAGTATCTCCTGCGCCACGACCTCAAGGAATTCGTTTTCTTCGTCACTGATCGGATCGAGCGGCGAATAGGTGGCGACATTCTCTTTAAGATGGTCGAGATAGGTCATGCCGCTCAACACCGTGAGAATGCCCGGTCGTGTGGCCGCATACCTGAACGCCCACGATGCGACGCTGTCGTCAGGACGGCGCTGTTTCATCTTGGCCGCTATCGGAGCGCTGACCGATGCCAGTCGGCCGCCCAGAAGAGGCTCCATTATGACCACGGGTATGTCGCGGCGCTCGAGCTCGGCATACAGATATGAAGCGTCGGTGTTGCGTTCGTTGATTTTTTTGGCATTGTTCCAGTCAATATAGTTGAGCTGTATCTGGACAAAGTCCCAGTGTACCTCGCCGCGGTCCATCATTTCGAGCAGATGGTCGAAGACCTTGACATCGCCGTGATACGAAAAACCGAGATTGCGTATCACCCCCGCCTCTTTCTTCTCCTTGAGATAGTCGAGTATGCCGTTGTCGATATAGCGGCTGTTGAGAGCATCGAAACTGCCCTGCCCTACGGCGTGGAGCAGCAGATAGTCGATATAGTCGGTCTGCAGCTCTTTGAGTGAGTTCTCGAACATTGCTATCGACTCTTCGCGCGGCCACGTCGAGGGCGCGAAATTAGAAAGCTTCGTGGCGATGAAATAGCTGTCGCGAGGATGACGGGCGAGCGCTATGCCCATGACATGTTCCGACCGGCCCTTGCAATATGCGGGTGACGTGTCGAAATAGTTGACGCCGTGTTCGAGAGCGTAGTCGACCTGGGCATTGACAGCCTCCTGATCGATTTCGGGGTCGGCGTCGTCCTTGGCGCCCGCGACTGTCGGCAGACGCATGCAGCCGTAGCCGAGCACCGATACGCTGTCACCTGTGTTATGGTTGACGCGGTATGTCATTTTGCCGTCGGGCTCTTTCTTCTTGTTTGACTCGGTGACGACTTTGCCGCCACAGGCCGTAGCGATGCCGGCGACGGCGCCTATGCCGAGGTGTCTGAGAAACCTGCGGCGCGATATGTTGTTGTCTTTCTTTTCCATGACAGAATCAGATTAAACGATGAACGTCTACGCCCTCGACATGTATGGCCGAGCGGTCGGCGCGGATGATGCCGGCGGTGCCGACAGGACAATGATATTCACAGGCACCGCAGCCGATACAGGCGGCTTCGTCGACGACTGGTCTCAGATGCGCGCCCGGCGTGTCGCTTACTGGAACCATCGTTATCGCTCCGGCAGGACAATGGCGCTCGCAGTTGCCGCACTGTTGTCCGGCCGAGGCCGAGATGCATGTTTCAAGATTGACCTTGGCCGTACCGATTTTAGTAGAACTCTTTTCGGCGGCGTCGAGACTGACAATTGCGCCGGCGGGGCAGACATCGCCGCAGGTCGTGCAGTCGGGACGGCACCAGCCGTCGGTATAATACGACACAGGGTGCATGAAAGACTCTATGTCGGTCGAGGGTTTCAGCACACCTTCGGGACATGAGTTGATACACAGCTGACACGAAGTGCAGCGGGCGTTGAGGTGCGATATCGAGATTGCTCCGGGAGGCACCACCTGCGTCTCGCGATCGGGACGTTTCTTGTTTTTGACGGGTGCGAGACCGCCGTCGCCTTTGACAGCGGCGCGGGCGGCGAGACCACCGGCAAGCGCGGCGCCGGTGATGATGAAACTGCGGCGCCCGGTGTCGGTTTGAGCCGACCGTTTGACTTCCGTCTTATCGTCGGCGGCTTTTTCGCGCGTTGCGGGGCGATAGCTGATGGCATGCTGCGAGCAGTTGCCGATGCAGTCGAGACATGTGACACAGCGCGTGTAGTCGATGGTATGATTATGGCCGTCGATACACGAAGCCTTGCAATTGCGCTCGCATTTGCGGCAGCCGTTACATTTGCTCTTGTCTATGACTGGCTTGAGCAGCGAATATTTCGACAGATAGCCGAGGACTGTTCCCACGGGGCATACAATGTTGCAGTAATTGCGGCCTGCTGTCCATGAGAAAGCTACCACGACGATAAACGTCAGCGCGGCGACGATAAACACCGGCCATGCAAACCTCGGGACCACATGATAGAAATAATAATTGTCCGAAGCTGCTGACATGTCGGCGAGCACGTTGTTGCCGGCATCATAGACCGGGGCAAACAGCTGTGTGGCTATGCGGCCGTACGCGCTGTACGGCTCGATAAGGCCGGCTGCGGCAAATGCCGCCGAGCTGAGGCCGACTATGCCGACGGCTATCATGACGACAAACAGCGTCAGAAACGTCAGACGCAGCTTTTTATATGGTGCGTGATAGCGGAAGCGGTTGACGCGCTTCGCACGTTTGCCTCCGAAGTGATTGTGAAACCAGTTGACGAAATCCTGGAAAACACCTAAGGGGCATATCACCGAACAGTAAAGCCTGCCGAAAACGAGTGTCAGCACGACGAGAGCGGCAATGACAATAAGGTTGAGCGACAGCAGCGCCGGTACAAACTGTATCTTTGCCAGCCAGCTCCAGTGGCCTGCCGCAAAGCCTGTGAAGTCGACAAAAAGCAGTGTCACAGCCGTCAGGCAGATGATAGCGAAAATTACTCTTAAAGCCTTTAACATAAATAACAGGAGCGCCGTAACGATTATCAAAGAAGGCACACGACGCCATAAGCACCTGCTTTGCTTGATAACGCAAAATTAGCGCTTCCGCGTTAATTATCAAAATAGACGAATCAACTGAATTCTTAACTTTTTTACCGGACGCCCTCTACACAAATTAACACAAGGAAACGAATGGGTTAATTATTGTGAATTATTTGATACATTTTTTGCTAACGGCGCATCACAATACTACATTTGTATAAAATATCTAAAACTATCTAAATCTCGATATTGCCATGAAAAAACAGAAATTCAGTAAATTCATATATGCGTTTCTATCAATGTGTCTGATAATTATCGGCTGCAGCGAGAGCGAACCCAACAAAGACACCGACAATGAAGACATATATAACAACGAAAAGCAAGCCGAGATAGTCAACAAACTCAGAGATGCCGGTGCAAACGGTCTGTTTATAAAAGACATATCGCAGTCCGACAATAAATACAAAATAACATTGACCGATAACAGCACCTATGACATTATCCTATTCACTTACAGCGCGTCAAACAATCTGGTCAGGGAAATAAACAGCGATGACTACAGCGTAGTATTCTCACTTTGCAGCGGCGATAAATTTGAAATAAGACATGAAGATTATTTAAGAGTCAACTTTTCATCGGAATATATCGCAATCTCGCCCGGTGAGACAAAAGAGATAGCCTTTACCGTCGAAAGCCGCGGCGACGTGACTGTAGAGTCCACCGCCACTGCGGGCGCCTCGGTCTCACTAAACTTCGACAAACAGACCGGACACGGCAGTCTCAAAGTCTCGACCTCTGACAATTCAGGCAAAGAATATGTGGCGGTTGTAATCTCAAATAAAAAGAGAATCATCACACGCCGTATAGATTTTGAAGAATACCAGTTAAAAATTGTCGACAACACCAACAAGACTGTTTCTGAACAAGGCGGATATCTGTCTGTCGAATTTCTGTCAAACACTGACTATGAATTGAACATTTCGAGCGAAGGCAATTGGATAAGCCTGCATGACAGCCGCGAACCTCAGAAAAAAACTCTGACATTCAGCGTTGCGCCAAATGAAGGCGAATCGCGACAAGCCACAATCACGATATCGGCTCACGGCGGCGAACTCTCGCTGACATACACCGTCATTCAGGAAACAAATCTGGCGTATCAGCTCGCTCTTGAGCGCGAGATACTTGTCAATTTCTACAAATCGACTAACGGCGACAACTGGCATGACAGCTACAACACCAATTGCAACGAGAATTGGCTCAGCGATAAGCCGGTAGGCACTTGGTATGGCATAAAAACCGATGAAAAAGGCCGCGTTACCGAACTAAGATTCACCTCTGACGGTCTTTCAGGTATATTGCCGGACAATATTTGTAAACTAAGGAATTTGAAAGTATTCCGCGTTGTCGGCAACAAAGAGATGGCCGGCACAATTCCCCCTGACATGAATCAATGTCCTGATCTCGAAACCTTTTATCTCGAGAGCAGCAATATCACCGGCGAAATACCACCCGAACTCTTCAAATGCAAGAAACTCAAATATGTTCTGCTCGGTTTTTTAAACATAACCGGTACTGTACCCGAGACACTGGGCGAAGCTGAGTCTTTGGAATTCTTGGGTTGGGCCGGTACCAAAATCGAAGGACCGATACCTAAATCTGTCGGACGGTTAAAAAAGCTACAGAAACTTTATATCCACCAATCCCTCACCTCAGACTTATCCGAAGAGTTATCGCAGTGCGAAAATTTAAAAATCATATCTATGTATGGTTGTCCGATAAAATCACTGCCTCAATCCTTAGGCAAAAGTCTTATACATGTCGACATGCAGGACTGCGGCATCGAGGGCAAGATACCACCCCCAATGCTTGAAAATGACGAATTATGGCACATGTCATGGGGATATATCGTCCACGGCAACCGGCTTGACATCGGCATACAGGATGTGCCGCCGCTATATTTCGCATCAATACACGATTTCGACCGCAATGAATATAGTTCCAAAGACATTTTTTCTCAAAACAGACTGACAGTCTTTATAACTTGGGAAACATGGTGTCCGGCTTCCGAAGCAACTATTATAAGGCTTAGAGATTTATACGCTGAATACTCCGTCAAAGGACTCGGCATTTACGGTTTCACGGGAGCCGGCAGCTCGGAAGCGAAAAAGTATAACAAAGAGCATGGAGTCAGTTGGCCGACATTCTCTAACTTGGAATCGGCTTTTTACAGAAGCTCCGAAATGTTACCCAATCTCTATAGCCCCGAACATTATGAGTATTGTGAACCTGTATATCCTTACAGCGGATATGTACCTATTGTGACCATGTTCGACTCCGCGGGCAACGTCGTCTGGAGCGATTGTTTCAATTCCCCGTCAGAAATGGTTTGTTTCATCGAAGATTATTTCGCCGACGCAGATTAAACCTACCTCTTTTTTGCGTTTTCGAGAGCTTCGTCAAAACTATTGTAAACGCCGAGGCCGAAGAGGGCATAGTCATAGACGACAGGGTCATCGGGATTGAACCGTCGCAAGGCTTCGGTCAGCTCGACGACAGCACGGCGGTCATTGGCGCGGCGAGTGAGAAGTCCGAGCTCGCGCGACGTGTTGCCGACATGAACGTCAAGCGGGACATAGAGCTGCGACGGTTTCAGCACCGACCATATGCCGAGGTCGACAATGCCGTCGTCACGCACCAGCCAGCGCAGAGCCATATTGAAGCGCTTCAGAGCTGTGCTGTCGAGCGACAGCGGCAGACAGCGTGAATCGCCACATCCGCCGTTTGCCTCACAGAATTCGGCGTTGACGGCAGCGACGAGATGCCACGCGGGCATTTCGGCCGTAGCCGTGCCGACTGCGGCGGCAAAATCCTCAAGCGAGTCATAGCGGTCATAGATTCTCGCGAGACCACGCAGATAGTGACGCAGGTTGGCGGCGAAGAACGTGCGGTGAATGTTCATGTCGGGCAGATCCTCAAACCCACGCTCGACGACATACCGATATGGCTGCCAGTCCATCAGCGCAAACATTTTCTCAGCATCACGGCATATCATCGAACGCTTGCCCCAGGCTATCGTCGAGGCGAGCAGCGCGGCAATCTCGATATCACGTTTGTCACTGAAGTGTCGCGGAAACCTGACGGGATCATCATCGACAAAATCGATGCAATTGATGCGCCGCGACTCATAGTCAAGCAACTCTTTGAGCTCTGAATCTGTCATTTTAACGGTAATAAAAAAGCGTCAACGCTGTTAAAGAGTTGACGCTGATAATGATTGGTATTTTCAAGGGTGCCGTGTGGGGGTCGAACCCACGACCTTCGGAACCACAATCCGACGCTCTAACCAACTGAGCTAAGAGCACCATTTTTTAAAAGCACTGCAAAGGTAAGGCTAATTTCTGAAACCTCCAAACAAAACGCCGAAAAATTTCATTTATGGGCGCAAAATAAAGCGAAAAATAAAGCGACGGCAACTGTCAGGGAACAAAAATCGAGATGATTTTACCGTTTCCGCTCGCCGTGACAGCTTTGACATCGGCGGGAACGAGCGCGGTCTCGCCCCGGCGCAG
>USIN01000022.1 GCA_900554715.1 uncultured Bacteroidales bacterium | reverse complement strand
TGTCGACGCCGATGTCTTTTGTGTCTGACGCACCGAGTTCGAGCTGGATGAGTCCGATGATGCCATAGTTGACAATGGCGATGAATTCAGGCAGAATGCCCTCTCCTACTGCCGAACAGCCTTTGGTCTCGAGTGATCGTATGCGTTTGGCTTTTATGAATATCTGGTCGGTGACCGCCGCCGGTCTCAGGATTCGCCATGACGGGCCGTAGTCGGCAAGTTTTGCCGTAAAAACGTTGCGGCATAGAGCCAGTGCCGTGTCAAACTGTTGTGTCGTATCTGTCATATCCGTTATATCGTTTAATATTTCTTTTATTGCAAAGGTATAAAAAAAAACAGCAAAGCCCGGCTTTTATGGCCGGGCTCTGTGAAAAATGTTTATAGTGGCTTATTTGTTAAGTCGGTCTGTGGTATATTTGAGTTTTTCCTCATCTTTGAGGTTGTAATATACATTTTCAAGATATTTGAGGGCGATGGTGTAGTTTTCGTCTACGTTGTATGCCCTTTCAAGATAATCGGCAGCCTCGTTGAAGAGGGGGCGGATGTTTTCATTGAAATATGCTTCGATCTGAGAGGGATCAGATGGAGCTTTGTCGCTGATTTCATAAGCGTCTTCGCAAAGGGCTTTGCCATAGTTGAAGAGAGCGTCTTTGCTGTAGGGGTCGAGCTCGATGGCTTTGGCGTAAGCTTTCTTTGCTTCGGCACGTTTGCCGTCGTTGTCATAGATAACACCGAGAACGACATAATACTGGGCGTTGTCGGGGTTGGCTGCGATGGCTTCGTTGATGGCGTCGAAGGCTTTCTGATAGTCTTTCTTCTGCAGATAGTCATTGATGATAATGCCGATATACGAAGGTTCTTCTTTGCCATAAAGAGGAAGCGCTTCTTTGGCGAGCTCGAGAGCGGCGACGCTGTCGGGAATCTGTGAGGCTACACCGATAGCATAGTTATATGTATCCTTGTCGTTGTGGCCGAGAGCGATTGATGTTTTGAACGCCTTGAGAGCCTTGGGAAGATTCTCACCCTGCCAGGCGGCAATGCCCTGGTTGAAAGTGATGTCACCCATAAGTGTCGAATCGACGTTGGCAATATCTTTTCTGTAGAGAGGATTTGCATACAGATCGACCATCACCTGCCAGATGTCATAGGCGTCGTTGTAGCGCTGGCTGTTGTAGAATGTAGCGCCGGCACCGCTGAAGTCGCCGAAGTGGCCTGCAAGCGTCGAGACTATTTCTTTTGAATATTTGGGCTTAACCTTACCTTTTTCATTGGGAACAGAGTCGAGAGGCAGGGCTTTCACAAAATAGTTGTAGCCGTCAAGAAGAGCTTCGGCCATCTTGAGTTCGCCGTTTTCAGGTAGCTTATTGAATGCCTTGAGGCCAAGCAGGTGGTCGTAGCATTTGAATGCTGCCTTACCGGGTATATACCAGGTCTGGGCGAGGCCTGAGGTTTCGGGGTTAGTCAGAGCGGGGGTGATGATTTCTACAACTGGCTTGTAACTGTCATCAGAACTTTTCATGGCCTTTTCAGCCTCTTTTACTACAGACATCTGAGCTGAAGCTGTAAGCCCGGCGAGGATACCTGCACCAATAAGGATGATTTTTTTCATAACATTTAATCGTTAGGATATTGATAGATAATTATTGTTTTTCAATCGTTTGGCTGTACGTCGGTGTCATCGTCAGTTTCGTCATTAACATCGATGTCTGCCTCGTCGTCAACCATATCGGGGAGTTCCTCACCCTCGATAACCTCGACGACTTCCTCCTCGGGATCGGCGTCAACGCAACATACAGATGCTATAACGTCATTACGCTTGTCAAGGTTAATGAGTTTGACGCCCTGCGTGGCACGGCCCATAACGCGGATGTCGGCCACATGGATGCGAAGGGTTATGCCAGACTTGTTGATGATGACGAGGTCGTTGTCGTCGTTGACGCTCTTGAAGGCGACGAGGAGGCCTGTCTTATCCGAGATATTCATGGTCTTGACGCCCTTGCCGCCACGGTTGGTGACGCGGTAGCCGTCGAGAAGCGAACGTTTGCCAAAGCCTTTTTCAGAGATGACCATGACGTTGTCTTCCGAGTCGGCACCCATAGCTATGAGGCCTATTATCTCATCATCGCCGTCATCGAGCTTCATGCCTCTGACGCCGGTCGATACGCGGCCCATGGCTCTGAGCTTCGACTCGTGGAAACGGATGGCCCGGCCGTTGCGGTTGGCCATAAGTATTTCGGAGTTTCCGTCGGTGAGTTCTACGCCGATAAGACGGTCGTCTTCTCTGATAATCAAGGCTTTCTTACCTTTTGCAAGCACTCGGGCGTATTCGGCAAGAAGGGTCTTCTTGACGATGCCGTTCTTGGTGGCGAAGACGAGATAGTGTGAGTTGATGAACTCGCTGTCGTCGAGCTGTTTGCATCGGATATAGGCATTGACCTGATCGCCCGGCTCTATCTCGAGCAGATTCTGAAGCGCGCGGCCTTTGCTGTTTTTGGCACCTTCGGGCAGTTCGTAGACTTTCATCTTGTAGACGAGGCCACGGTCGGTGAAGAAGAGCATAGTGTTGTGCATCGAAGCGGGATAGATGTGTTCGATGAAGTCTTCGTCGCGCGTGTCGCTGCCTTTGGCGCCGACGCCGCCGCGGTTCTGCGCGCGGAATTCGCTCAGCGGAGTGCGTTTGATGTAGCCGAGGTGAGAAATGGTGATAATCATCTCGTCGTCGGCATAGAAATCTTCGGCGTTGAAGTCGCCTGCGGTATAATCGATTACAGTGCGGCGCGCGTCGCCATACTGGGCTTTGACAGCCTCGAGTTCTTCGCGTATTACGCGGCGGCACTCGGCCGGATCCGACAGAATGAGTTCGAGCCTGGCAATCTCGGCCATGATTTTTTCATAGTCGGCCTCGAGTTTGCCCTGTTCGAGCTGGGTTAGGCTCTTGAGACGCATGTCGACGATGGCCTGAGTCTGGACCTCGACGAGGTCGAAGCGCTCAGCGAGGCGGAGCTTGGCCTGCTCGGTGTCGTCGGACGAACGGATGATATGGATGACTTCGTCGATATTCTGAGAGGCTATAATCAGGCCACGGAGTATGAGGGCGCGCTCACGGGCTTTGTTGAGTTCGAACTGCGTGCGGCGGATGACAACTTCGTGACGGTGGTCGATAAACGCCGATATAATTTGTTTTATATTTAATGTGCAGGGGCGTCCGTTGACGAGAGCGACGTTGTTGACGCTGAACGACGCCTGCATCTGGGTCATCTTGTAGAGCTTGTTGAGCACGACGTTGGCGTTTGCGTCGCTTTTGAGTTTGATGACTATGCGCATGCCCTTGTAGTCGGTCTCGTCGTTGATGTCGGCGATCCCGTCGAGTTTCTTCTCGTTGACGAGGTCGGCAATATATTTGATAAGCTCGGCCTTGTTGACACCGTAGGGAATCTCGGTGACGATAATCGACTCATGGTTTGCTTCTGATTCGATCTCGGCCTTAGCGCGTATGATGATGCGGCCGCGGCCGGTCTCGTATGCGTCTTTGACACCATTATAGCCATATATGATACCGCCGGTCGGGAAATCGGGAGCGGTGATATATTTCATGAGTTCGGGAATCGTCATCTCCGGGTTCTCAAGAAGAGCCACGGAAGCATCGATAGACTCCGACAGGTTGTGAGGAGGCATATTCGTAGCCATACCGACAGCGATACCCGAGGCACCGTTGACAAGCAGGTTCGGGAAACGGGTCGGGAGAACGACAGGTTCGCGGCGCGAGTTGTCGTAGTTGGGCTGGAAGTCGACTGTGTCAGAATCTATGTCGGCAAGCATTTCCTCACCCATTTTCGAGAGGCGAACCTCGGTATAACGCATTGCGGCAGGGGGATCACCGTCGACCGAACCGAAGTTGCCGTGACCGTCGACAAGAGTATATCTCAACGACCAGTCCTGTGCCATGCGCACGACTGTGCCGTAAATTGACGAGTCACCGTGGGGGTGATATTTACCCATCACTTCACCGACACAGTTTGCCGATTTTTTATGGGGCTTGTCGCTGTTGTTGCCCATCTCGTTCATTCCGAAAAGCACTCGGCGGTGTACGGGCTTCATGCCGTCACGCACATCGGGAAGCGCTCTCGACACTATAACCGACATCGAATAGTCGATATAGGCCGATTTCATCTCATTTTCGATATTGATCTTTAATATGCGATCGTCTTCAATCATGATTATGGTTTCTGTAAATTAATCGTTTAGGCAGAGTCTGCGACGGGACGACAGCCCGGTCGCAAAATATTCCGCATAAATATCATACAAAGATACTGTTTTTTCTTGAAAAAAATGTATCTTTGAACAATTCAAAGCAAAAAAATCTTTATTTATATAATGTATAGTATAGTTGAAACGTTATTGGCATAATCTTTGCTAAATGTCATTTCAGATAATATCAAGACCAGACACTAAAACAAAAGACGAAAGGTAGAAATGGAAAACAGATTTTCTCCTGATATACAGAAATTGCTTGAGCGCAGCAAGAAAGAGGCGCTCAGGCACAATAATTCGAGCATCACGCCGGCTCATCTGCTTCTCGCGATGATTTCGGACGTCGAGAGCCGTACGGCCAAGCTGCTCGAAAAAGCTGCTGTCGGAAGCTCTGTCTACGAACTCAAGCAGAAACTCGACGAGCATCTTTTTAACGAGGCCGAACAGCACATAACCGAGCTGTCGGTCAGCGATCTGACAAACAGGATTGTCAAACTCAGCACCCTCGAGGCCAGGTTGCTCAAATCTGCCTCGGTCGACCTGGTGCATATTCTTCTGGCGCTCTTCCATAATTACGAGCTTCAGAATATCGACTACATGCAGCCGTTTTTCAATGCCGGCATAAGCTACGACAAGTTGTATTCGCTCGTTTCGTCGCAACCCGAGGCTGTTAGTGACGGAGCCGATTTTCTTGAGGACGGTGATGACGATCGTGAGCCGTCATACGGTTCCGACAGCCGGTCGCAGTCGCAGGCTTCAGGCAAGACTTCGCACACTCGTTCGGGGCAGAGTGACACCCCCGTTCTCGACAAGTTTGGCCATGACATGACACGCGCCGCCCGCGACAACCGTCTCGACCCTGTCGTAGGCCGTGAAGTCGAAATCGAACGTCTTGCCCAGATTCTAAGCCGTCGCAAGAAAAACAATCCGGTGCTCATCGGCGAGCCCGGTGTCGGCAAATCTGCAATTGTCGAGGGGCTTGCCCTGCGCATCGTCCAGCGCAAGGTGTCCCGAATACTTTTTGACAAACGCGTCGTGTCGCTCGACATGGCCGCCATTGTTGCCGGTACAAAATACCGCGGCGAATTTGAAGAGCGCATCAAGGCCATCCTCAACGAACTGAGCAAGAATCCCAATGTGATTCTTTTTATCGACGAGATACACACCATCGTCGGCGCCGGCAATTCGCAGGGCTCGATGGACGCGGCCAATATGCTGAAGCCCGCTCTTGCACGCGGTGAGCTTCAGTGCATCGGCGCAACCACCCTCGACGAATATCGCAAGAACATCGAGAAAGACGGTGCGCTCGAACGCCGTTTCCAGAAAGTGATGGTCGAGCCGACCACAGCCGAAGAGACTCTCAGTATCCTGCATAACATCAAGGACAAATATGAGTCGCACCACAACGTGACTTATACCGAGGATGCTCTCGAGGCCTGCGTCAAACTGACAGACAGATATATCACCGACCGCAATTTCCCCGACAAGGCTATCGACGCTCTTGACGAGGCAGGTTCGCGCGTGCATATCACCAACGTCAAGGTTCCAGCCGAGATAGAGGCGCTCGAAAAAGAAATCGAGGAAGCCGACAATAACAAGCAGGCTGCCGCCCGCTCGTCGAATTACAACGCCGCGGCCGAGTGGCGAAACAAAGCCCAGGAGCTGCGGGTCCGTCTTGACGACCTCACGGCGAAATGGGAAAAAGACATGGTCGATAACCGTCAGACAGTCGATGAAGACAGCATCGCCGAAGTTGTCGCCATGATGACCGGCGTACCGGTGCAGCGTGTGGCTCAGGCCGAGGGCGCGAAACTGCTCGAGATGGCTCCCACCCTTAAAGGTGCCATCATCGGTCAGGACGAGGCCGTCAGCAAGATTGTCAAGGCCATACACCGTAACCGCATCGGTCTGAAAGACCCCAACAAACCGATAGGTACTTTTATGTTCCTCGGCCCGACAGGTGTCGGCAAGACCCACCTCGCCAAGAAGCTTGCAGAATATCTTTTCGATTCGGCCGACACGCTGATAAGAATCGACATGAGCGAGTATATGGAGAAATTCACCGTCTCGCGCCTCGTCGGCGCGCCTCCGGGCTACGTCGGCTACGAAGAGGGGGGGCAGCTCACAGAAAAGGTGCGCCGTCACCCCTACTCTGTCGTGCTGCTTGACGAAATCGAGAAAGCTCATCCCGATGTCTTCAATCTGCTTCTTCAGGTTATGGACGAAGGACGTCTTACCGACAGCCTCGGCCGCCGCATCGACTTCAAAAACACGATAATAATCATGACGTCGAATATCGGCACTCGACAGTTGAAAGATTTCGGCTCGGGCGTGGGCTTTACGACGCGTGAAGTCGACAGCGAATATGCTCACGGTGTCTTGCAGAAAGCTCTCAATAAAGCTTTCTCGCCGGAGTTCCTTAACCGCATCGACGACATCATAATGTTTGACCAGCTCGACCGCGACGCTATATTCAAGATCATAGACATCGAACTCGCAGGTTTTACAAAACGTCTCAACGAGCTTGGCTACAAGCTCAACCTGTCTGAAAAAGCCCGTGATTTCATCGCCGACAAGGGATATGACCGGCAGTTCGGCGCCCGTCCGCTCAAAAGAGCGATACAGAAGTATCTCGAAGACGAGCTGGCCGAGCTTCTCATCACCGCATCGGTCATGCCCGGCAATACGATTGCCGTCGACTATGATGAAAACGAAAAGAAAATAGTCACAAAAATCATAGCAGCCTCAGAGGATGCTGTCGAGGCGCAGGCATAACATTACACTTACATGATATTGTAAAAATAGCGGCTTCCCGTAATGGGGGCCGCTATTTTTCTTAAGTTTTTTCGCAATTACAGAGTTTTTATGTTATTTTGCCTGATGATAAATAAAACGAAGGCAATAAAACGGCAATGAACGGATTAATCAGACGGGTGATAAACCTATATGTCGAAGGATTTCGGTCGATGACTGTCGGCCGAAGTCTCTGGGCCATTATCATTATAAAGCTTTTTATAATGTTTGCCATTCTTAAGCTGTTCTTTTTCCCTAATCTGCTTGACGAGAACTATGACACCGATGCAGAGAAGGCGAATGCTGTGGCGACCGAGCTTATAAAGCGATGAATCTATTTTAATTATTAATTTTAATATCATGAATGATCTATTAGGAGTTGTCGACTGGTCGAGGGCGCAATTTGCCCTCACAGCCATGTATCACTGGCTCTTCGTGCCGTTGACGATAGGTCTGTCCCTGATGCTCGCCATCATGGAGACAATCTATGTCAGGACGGGCAAGGAGGCCTGGAAGGGAATCACAAAATTCTGGATGACGCTTTTCGGCATCAACTTTGCCTGCGGTGTCGCCACGGGTATTATTCTCGAATTCGAGTTCGGTACAAACTGGTCTAACTACAGCTGGTTTGTTGGTGACATTTTTGGAGCGCCTCTTGCAATCGAAGGACTGCTCGCGTTCTTTTTGGAAGCGACTTTTGTTGCTGTCATGTTCTTCGGCTGGAACAAGGTGAGCAAGCGCTTCCATCTTGCGGCCACATGGCTGACTGCAATAGGCGTGTCGTTGTCGGCGCTGTGGATTCTCGTTGCCAACGCATGGATGCAGAACCCTGTCGGCATGGCTTTTGACCCGGACCAGATGAGAAATGTCATGGATAATTTCTGGGAAGTAGCATTCAATTCTGTTGCAATGAACAAGTTCTTCCATGCCGTCTTCAGCGGATGGGTTCTTGCCGGTGTCTTCGTGATAGGTGTCAGCAGCTGGCTTCTATGGCGCAAACGCAATGTCGCCGCCGCCGTCAAGTCTATCAAAGTAGGTTCATGGTTCGGCCTTGTCGGCATGCTGCTCACGTTATATACGGGTGACGGTTCGGCCGTAGAGGTCGCTCGCGTACAGCCCATGAAACTGGCTGCTATGGAAGGTCTCTATGACGGCAAAGTAGGTCAGGAACTTGTGGCATTCGGTATCTACAACAATGACAAGAAACCCGGAGACAATCAGGATGCGATGCACTTCGAGATATCGCTGCCCTATGGTCTGTCTGTACTTGCAAATCACGACCCGAACACATTTGTGCCCGGTATCAACGATCTCATAAACGGCGTCGCTCTGACTGCCGGCGGTGACACGCTCGACATTGTCAGCTATGCCGAACGCATTGAGCGCGGCAAAGCTGCCCGCGCCGCACTCGCCCGCTACAGCGAAGCCCGTGCCGCCGGTGACAGCACCGCAATGGAGGCGGCGCTCGCCGAGATTAATGCCGATTACAAATACTTTGGCTACGGCTTCTTTGACAGTGTCGACGAAGCTGTGCCTCCGGTAGCAATGACTTTCTATGCCTTCAGAATCATGGTGATGGCCGGCGGCTATCTGATGCTGCTGTTCATCGTGCTGATA
The DNA here is from genome assembly GCA_900554715.1 of uncultured Bacteroidales bacterium. GTDB lineage: Bacteria > Bacteroidota > Bacteroidia > Bacteroidales > Muribaculaceae > CAG-873. The sequence goes on along the minus strand of USIN01000022.1, from coordinate 6,748 downwards.
ATTGTCTGCTATAGAAAAGTCAAAGTGCTTGAACGTCCATGGCTCCACTGGATCGGCATACTCTCGATTCCGGTTGTCTGGATATGCAGCCAGGCCGGCTGGGTTGTGGCTGAAGTCGGCCGTCAGCCCTGGGTTATCCAGGATCTTATGCCTACTCGCGCGGCGGTCTCGGCGATACAGCAGTCGTCAGTCGAGCTGACATTCTGGATTTTTGCCGTACTCTTTACTCTCATGCTTGCGGCTGAAATCAGCATTATGCTCAGATATATCTCTAAAGCTTCTAAAAACAATATCGAACAACACGATTAACCGTTTTGCCTTATGACTACATTAGAACTGTTACAATCATACTGGTGGCTTCTCGTCGCAGTGCTTGGCGCCACATTGGTCTTTCTTCTCTTCGTGCAAGGCGGTCAGTCGATGATATTCGAGCTGTCGGGCGACAATGACCGCGGTCTCGTCATCAATTCGCTCGGCCGCAAATGGGAACTGACGTTTACGACTCTTGTCGTCTTCGGCGGTGCGTTTTTCGCTTCATTCCCGCTGTTCTATTCCACGAGTTTCGGGGGCGCTTACTGGCTGTGGATGCTCATACTGTTGAGTTTCGTGTTACAGGCTGTCAGCTATGAGTTCCGCCGCAAGAAAGGAAATCTTTATGGGACATCGACTTACGACATCTTCCTCATGTTCAACGGCCTCTTCGGCTGTGTGCTGCTTGGAGTCGCTGTCGCAATGATGTTTTTCGGTGCTGAATTCACCATCAATAAAACCAATCTGCTTGACGTCGCCGCTCCGGTCATATCGCAGTGGGCGCCGACACACGGACTTGAAGCAATCGTCTGCTGGAAGAATCTCCTGCTCGGTTTCGCGGTCTTCTTCCTTGCCCGCACCCAGGCCGCACTCTATTTTATAAACAAGATCGACAATACTGAAGGGTTCGCGCGTAAGCTTCGCAATAAAGTCCTTGTCAATGGTCTTGTCTTCGCCGTTCTCTTCGTGGCATTTCTCGTGCTTCTTCTGCTTTCAGACGGTCTGAGAGAGACAGCCGGAGGATTTGTAAAAGAGAGCAATCTCTATCTCCACAATCTGCTTGAGATGTGGCCTCTGACAGTCGTGCTCCTTATCGGTGTCGTAATGGTGCTTTATGCCATCGGCCGAAGCGCTTTCTGCGCCGGTTACCGTTGTGGTATATGGTGGTCAGGCATAGGCACGGTGCTTGTCGTCGTCGTCCTGCTGCTGATTGCCGGATGGAACCACACGGCATATTATCCGTCGCTCGCAGACACGGCAAGCTCGCTCACCATCGCCAACAGTTCGTCATCGCTCTTCACGCTCAAAGTCATGAGCTGGGTGTCGGTTGTCATTCCTTTCGTGATCGCCTATATAGCGGTCGTATGGCGCAAAATGAACAACAGACCGCTCACCGAAGCCGAACTCGACGGCGAAAGCCACAAGTATTAAACTAAAAACATATGTGTTACAATCTCTGCGTGGGCGTCGATTTTTCGGCGCCCACGCGATTTTCATATAATATTTTTTTGTAACTTTGTCGCTTAGAAATCTATTCCCTTACATCACATCAACGCCTACATAAATATTATGGTCGTATTTTTCAAAAAGGGCGCTGACAAATTTTATGCCGTCAGCACTAACCACAGTTTTAACCAACAGGAACTCGAACGATTGAGTTGGCTGCTCAACGGCGCAAAGCCGTTGAAGGGCTCGAAATTGAAAGGTACTTTTGTCGGTCCGCGAAAAGAAATGATAACTCCCTGGAGTACGAATGCCGTTGAGATCACTCAGAACATGGGTCTTGCCGGCATTTTTCGTATCGAGGAATTTGTCCGCACCGATAATCCCCAGCCGTCATACGACCCTATGTTACAGCGAGTCTATGCCGATCTTGACAACCATCTTTTCGATATAGCCAAGACTCCCGACGCAATCAAACATATTGAAGACATCACCGAGTATAACCGCAGCGAAGGCCTCGCCCTCAGCGATGACGAGGAGCAGTATCTCAAAGACCTTTCGGCAAAACTCGGTCGACCGCTGACCGACAGTGAAGTCTTCGGCTTCTCGCAGGTCAACTCAGAACATTGCCGTCACAAGATTTTTAACGGCAAATTCATCATTGACGGCGAAGAAAAGCCTCTCTCGCTCTTCAAACTCATCAAACGCACATCGGAAGTCAACCCCAACGGGCTTGTGTCGGCCTACAAAGACAACGTGGCCTTTGTCAAAGGCCCGCGTATAACCCAGTTTTATCCCGAGAACCCCGACCGTGCCGATTACTTCACACAGCGTGAAATCGACACCGTCATCTCGCTCAAGGCCGAAACCCACAACTTCCCGACGACGGTCGAACCTTTCAACGGTGCGGCCACAGGCACGGGCGGCGAGATTCGCGACCGTCTCGGCGGCGGCCGCGCAAGCCTTCCTATTGCAGGAACTGCGGTCTACATGACTTCATATCCACGTCTCGACCCCGAGCGTAACTGGGAACGCCTCTTCGACCCGCGCGCATGGCTCTATCAGACGCCTTCAGAGATACTCGTCAAGGCATCTAACGGCGCATCTGACTTCGGCAACAAATTCGGCCAGCCTCTCATCTGCGGCTCGCTGCTGACGTTCGAGCATCAGGAAAACGGTAAGAAATACGGTTACGACAAGGTAATCATGCTCGCCGGCGGTGTCGGCTTCGCTGCTAAAAAAGATGCCATCAAAGGCATTCCCGAAGCCGGCCAGAAAGTCGTCGTCAGCGGTGGTGACAACTACCGCATCGGCATGGGCGGTGGCGCCGTGTCGTCGGTCGACACCGGAAGCTACGGCAACGCTATAGAACTTAACGCCGTGCAGCGCGCCAATCCCGAGATGCAGAAACGTGTGTCAAACGTCATCCGTGCGCTGGCCGAAAGCGAGGTAAATCCCATCGTCTCTATTCACGACCATGGTGCCGGCGGTCATCTCAACGCTCTGTCTGAACTCGTCGAAGCCACCGGCGGACACATCTCCATCGACTCTCTGCCCGTAGGCGACCCCACTCTCTCGGCCAAGGAAATCATCGGCAACGAGAGTCAGGAGCGCATGGGTTTCGTTATAAACGAAGGCGACATCGATTATGTTAAAGCTATCGCCGACCGCGAGCGTGCGCCGCTTTATGTCGTCGGCGAGACTACAGGCGACGACCGTTTTGTCTTCGAACAGAGCGATGGCGTCAAGCCCATCGACCTCGCCATGGAGGACATGTTCGGCAATTCGCCCAAGACCGTAATGAACGACAAGACCGTTCCCGTCCACTTTGAAGATATAAAGACCAACATCGCTCAGCTCGACACATATCTGCGCGACGTTCTCTCGCTCGAGGCTGTCGCCTGCAAGGACTGGCTCACCAACAAGGTCGACCGTTCGGTCACCGGCAAAGTGGCCCGCCAGCAGTGTCAGGGCGAGATACAGCTGCCACTGAGCGACTGTGCCGTCGTCGCCCTCGACTACGTCGGCAAAGCCGGCATCGCTACTTCAATCGGTCATGCGCCTCAGGTTGCCCTCGCCGATTCAGCCGCCGGTTCTACGATGGCTGTAGCCGAAGCGCTTACCAACATCGTGGGAGCCAATCTTGCCAAAGGACTCAAGAGTGTATCTCTGAGCGCCAACTGGATGTGGCCTTGCAACAACGCCGGCGAAGATGCCGCTCTATATAGCGCCGTCAAGGCGTGCAGCGATTTTGTCTGCGACCTCGGCATCAATATCCCGACGGGCAAAGACAGCCTTTCGATGACACAGAAATACGGTGACGACAAGGTTTATGCTCCCGGCACGGTAATAATATCGGCTGCCGGCGAAGTCAGCGACATCCGCAAGACCGTATCGCCCGTCGCCGTAAACAAAAAGAATTCCACATTCTATTACATAGACTTCTCGGGTGACAGCCTGCGGCTCGGTGGCTCGGCACTTGCCCAGACTATGGGTAAAGTCGGTTCTGACGTGCCGGTTGTCAAAGATGCGGCTAAATTCAAAACCGCGTTCGATGCCGTGCAGCGTCTCGTCAAGCTCCGCAAACTTCTTGCGATTCACGACGTCAGCGCCGGCGGTCTCGTCACTACACTGCTTGAAATGACATTCGCCAACACCCGTGGCGGTCTGAAATTCTATACCGACGGCTTCAGAATGTACGGCGAGAACGACCTCGTCAAGATTCTGTTCGCCGAGAATCCGGCCGTCGTCATTCAGGTCGACGACACCAAGAAGGAATCTGTCGAAGAAATTCTCGACAAGGCGGCGGTAAAATATTTCCCGATCGCATGTCCGGCCGACGAACGTGTCATCATGGTGACACATGACGAAAGCGAGCATTTGATCGGCATCGACTTCCTGCGCGACGTATGGTTCCGCCCGTCTTATCTGCTCGACACTCTCCAGAGCGGCGAAGAATGCGCGCGCCTGCGTTTCGACAACTATAGCCGTCAGCCGTTGCGCTACACACTTCCCGTCGGTTTCGACGGCAGCCTCGCTTCTCGAGGTCTTGATCTTAAACGTCGCGGCAAGAGTGGCGTAAGAGCGGCCATCATAAGAGAGAAGGGCGTCAACGGTGATCGTGAGATGGCATACTCTCTCCACTTAGCAGGCTTTGACGTCAAGGATGTCCACATGACCGACCTGATGAGCGGACGCGAGACTCTCGAGGACGTAAACATGATTGTCTTCTGCGGAGGCTTCTCGAACAGCGACGTTCTCGGTTCTGCGAAAGGCTGGGCAGGCGGTTTCCTCTGGAACGAAAACGCCCGTCGCACACTTGACAACTATTACAAACGCAATGATACGCTCAGCCTCGGCATCTGTAACGGCTGTCAGCTTATGATAGAACTTAATCTGCTCGGTTACGGCGAAAAAGTCAAGCCCGTCATGGAGCACAACATATCGCATAAGTTCGAGTCAGAGTTCCTCACTGTCAACGTGCCCCAGAACGACACCGTCATGTTCGGCGGTCTGTCGGGAGTCAGGACAGGCATCTGGGTCGCTCACGGCGAAGGCCGTTTCAATCTGCCTTCGAAGCTTGACGATTACAACGTCATTGCCCGATACAGTTACGCGTCTTACCCCGGCAATCCCAACGGTTCGAAGGGTGCTGTGGCTGGTCTCGCATCGGCCGACGGACGCCATGTAGCTATGATGCCTCACCTCGAGAGAGCGATATTCCCCTGGCAGTGCGCATGGTATCCGCGTTCACACCGCAACGACGATGTCACCGTTTGGATTGATGCGTTCATCAATGCCCGCAAATGGATTGAAAATATCAAAAAATAAAACATAAAAACCAATATGGGAGGCTTTTTCGGAGTCACTAAGAAAAAAGATTGTGTCAATGAGCTGTTTTATGGCGTAGACTATAACTCACATCTGGGTACACGCCGCGCCGGTATGGCGACATACGACAACGGACAGTTCACCCGTCAGATCCACAGCATCGACAACTCATATTTCAGGACAAAATTCGAGCCCGATCTTGACGAATTCTCAGGTAATTCAGGCATCGGTGTCATAAGCGACACCGATGCCCAACCCATAATCATCAACTGTCATCTCGGCAAATTCGCTCTCGTGACAGTCGCGAAAATAAACAACATCAAAGAGCTTGAGCAGGAACTGCTTGGCCTTGGCCGTCATTTCTGTGAACACAGCTATGACACGCTCAATCCCACCGAGCTGATCGGCGCTCTTATAAGCGAGGGTGACGATTATGTCAGCGGCATCGAACATGTCTATAACAAAATCAAAGGCTCGTGTTCGATGCTGTTGCTTACGCCCGACGGCATTATCGCCGCACGAGACAAGCTCGGCCGTACTCCTGTCATCATCGGCAAGAAAGACGGAGCACATGCCGTGACGTCCGAGGACTGCGCGTTCCCGAACCTTGGCTACAAGACATGCTATAATCTCGGACCGGCCGAGATTGTCAGAATAACTCCTGATGGTATCGAGTATCTCAAGAAGCCCGGTGAGAAGATGCAGATATGCTCGTTCCTATGGGCATATTACGGATATCCGCCCTGCAACTACGAAGACCGCAATGTCGATGAGATACGTCACACGATAGGCCTTGAAAACGGCAAAAACGATGATGTCGACATAGACTTTGTCAGCCCTATTCCCGATTCCGGCACCGGTATGGCTCTCGGTTATGCCGAAGGACGCGGCAAACCTTTCCTGCGCGGTATGGTGAAATATACTCCGACATGGCCGCGTAGTTTCACTCCCGGCACACAGGAGCGCCGCGCCCTTGTCGCCAAAATGAAACTCATTCCCAATGAAGCCCTGCTCAAAGGCAAGAAAGTCGCTTTCTGTGACGACTCGATAGTCCGTGGCACTCAGTTGCGCGACAATGTCAAGGATATCAGAGATGCAGGCGCCGAGAAGGTGCATATCCGCATCTGCTGCCCCCCGCTGATTTATCCGTGCCGCTTCCTCAACTTCACAGCGTCGAAGAACGAGATGGAGCTTATCGCTAGACGCATAATCGCGCGCATAGACCCTGATCCGGAACCTGATCTGGCGGAATATGCACGCGCAGGCTCAGAAAAGTATGAGCGTCTTGTGAGCGAGATAGCCAAAGAACTTGGTCTTGATTCGCTAAAGTTCAGCTCACTGGAGACTTATGTCAAGGCTATCGGTCTTCCGAAATGCCGCATCTGCACCCATTGTTTTGACGGAAGCAGCTATGATTGACAGCCCTGATGACAATTTTTAACGT
>USIN01000021.1 GCA_900554715.1 uncultured Bacteroidales bacterium | reverse complement strand
AGGCGGGCAAGCGCTTCGTCGGGAGTGACAGTCGCGGCGACAGCCGACAGGGCTGTCATCAGCAGGGTGGCCGCAAGAAATAGAAATTTTTTCATGATTGATATTCTTGATGAAAAGACGGTCTGTCAGATAGACCGAAACAGCCGGATGCTGCCATAAAACAGCATCCGGCATTTCGGATTCAGCCTTTTTTCAGACCGTAGTCAAACTTATTTTATCAGTGTCTTCTGACCGTTGATGATGTAGATGCCTGCCGGGAGATCTTTGACAGCGGCAGCCGGAGCGTTGACCATAACCACGCGGCCGTCGAGGGTCACGACAGTGACTTCGGCCGAACCGTTGAAGATGATGTCGGCGACACCGCTCTGTTTGTCGAAGTCATAGACAACCTCGATTGCCGGCGATTCCTGGGCGCCGTCGAGGGTGAATGCGTCTGATCTGATCGTGAGGACGTAGGTGCCGGCGTTGACAGGTGCGTTGGCGAATGTCAGCTCAAACGTGGGAACCTCGGCCCCTGCGACTGCCGTCACTTCGGGAGTCTCGCGATAAGTATATTTCTTATCGGCCAGATAGATGCTGTATCGGTTGAACAGCTCGGCGGTCTCGGCGTTGGTGAACGCTAAGGTTATCTTCGACAGATTGTTGACTGTGGTCTCGCCCGAGGGTGTGACTGTATATGTATAGTCTTTCGGGGCGACAACGTTCCAGGTATATTCGATGGCGGGGCTGTCGGTGCCTCCGAGCGACAGGGCGCCGGCTTCAAGGGTCACCTTAAGGGCGCCTTCCTTGAGAAGTGACGTGTTGTAGATGGCCATGAGCAGCATGTTGCTTTCGGGCATTACTTCAAAGTCGCCTGCGGCCAGGTCGACGCCGTCATAGTTGACTTTGATGCCTGTCTGATTCTTGACGGTGACACGTGTGCTCTCGTCGAAGATGAAGGCCCAGTTGATGCCGTATTCATTGTAGACGATTGTATTCTCGGGGCTGACTGTCCACTCGGTCGAGACACTGTGTTCGATTGTGTACGAAACGGTTATCATGTCGTTGCTGACACCGTCGACCGAGAATGTGCCTTCATCGATGGTGAATCTGATAGAGCCGAGCGGCGGTTGCTGCGCGCCTTCGGCAATGGTCAGGATGAATGTCGGATGGGCGGCGCCTTCAACGGCTGTGCATTCGAAGCCGGGAGCGGCGTATGAGCTGCCGTTGGTGAGCATGAACGAGCTTGACGAGCCGATAAACTCGACTTTCTCGGCGTCGGGGAACTCGAGGGTCAGTTCGTTGAGTGATTCGACTTTAGAGTCGGGAGCCGGGGTCAGTTTCCATGCCGGCTTGAAGGTGAAGCGGGCTGAGACGGTCTCGCTCGGCTCACCGTCGACAGTAAACGCGCCTGCCGGGATGCTGACGGTATACTCACCTTCGACACACGGAGTCTCGGCAAACTGGATGAGATACTCGGTGCCGTATTCCTCGCCGTCGACAAAAGTGGTCGAGGTCGAGAAGCCTTCGCCCTCGAGAGTGATGGCGATATTGTTGTATTCGGCCTCACCGGCGGTCGGGAAGGTGATTGTCAGCTTCGAGAGGTCGCCGACAACAGAGCCGGGAGCGGGGCTTATCGGGTAGACGGGGTTCTCGGGGTCGATATTGAAGACAGCGGTGATTTCTGAATTCGATTCACCCTCGCATGTCAGCTCGCCGGCCGCGATGGTGAGAGTCCATGTACCTTTCTCGGTGATGACGATTTCTTCGTCGTTTCCATCGACAGGTATGACAGTGATGGCGCGGGCCTCGAAATAGTTCCAGTCATAGCCGATCAGACAGTTACGGGTAATCTTGCCGTTGCTGATAGTGGCGCTGCCCATATTGTCGAACATCGTGTAGGGAGTGTAGTCGGGGAATATGATTCTGACAGGTCCGAGGGTCTTCAGTGCCGAGCCCGAAGCAGGTACGATCGTGTACACGTCAAGCGGTGACTTCAGGTCGGGGTCGACTGTGACGGTAACCGATGCGGGATCGCTGCTGTAGCCGTTGGCGACCGGAATATAGCTCTCGTCGGCATCGCTCCAGGCCATTTCGACAAATGCGCCGGCCGGAACGGTTATGGTATATTCACCTGCCTCGGTTATCGTATTGTTGAAGATGACGGGGAACGTGAATCCGCCCTGCTCGTCCTGACCCGGTTCGCCGAGTTCAGCGCCCTTGGCAACGATGACATCGCCTTTGCTTACGGTGATGTCGGCTATTTTTGAGTCGACGATATTGAGCATGTGGTCGCCAAGCTCTTCCATGAAAGGAGTCGTGACGGTGATTTCAGAAATTTTCTTGACTGTGGCGCCGTTGGCCGGAGTGACGTCGATGCCGACGAATTTCTGCTTGCCGACGGCGATGACGTTGTTGCGGTTATTGGTCGTCGCGGTCATGACATACTCGCCGTTTTCGTCAAGACCGTTGACATACGTTCCGTCAGCGGTATAGCCGTGGACAATCTGGCCTTTGTATGATATGTAGCAGTCGCTTGTCGACGGTTTGACGATAAAGATAGTGCCTTTGAGAACCTTCTGGCCGGCTTTGTCAGCCTCATGACGTACGGGGCTGTAGAAGAATCCGGCTGTCACACCGTCGTTCTCGGTCAGGCTTGCCGATGCGAGGTCTGAATTGCCGTTGGTGCCGTCGGCATAGACTGTGATTGTCGAGAGCGCTTTTGCGTCAGACTCGTTTGCGGGATAATAGGGGGTGAAGGCATAGTCGTTGGTGCCGGCGTCAGAGTTTGCCTTCGGGGCGACAGCGGCGCCGTCGAGATATACTGCCGAGGTCAGTTCTTCAGAGATCATGACACTCAGAGGCGTGTTGTAGCCTGGAATGAAGCTGATGGTCGATTCGCCGGCCGACAGGCTGTAATTGGGAGCCGACGGATTGTTCCAGTTGTTCGAGAGCTGCGCGTAGCCTTTCATCATCGCGTGGTTGTCGCCGATGACTTTGAGATTGGCGCTATAGGCGGCAGTAAGTTTTTTGACGACCATATAGAAGGTTGTGCCGTCAAACTCGGCGTTGATTGTCGAGTTGCCGCCGTGGGCCTCGGGTGTGGTGCTGCCGGGAGTGACGGTAAACACATCGGCGATATAGTAGCCTTCTTTCGGGCCGAAGAACATCTTGCCGATGTTTTCCTTGACAGGTATGGTGAACATGCGCGTCGTCGCTGCCGGGAACGTGACGCCGCCGGCGCTCATGTCGGCGCTGATGGCCTCGCCTTCACCGATTGCAATGGCCTCGCCTCCGTAGGTAAGCGAGAACTCGACGCCCTCGGGGTTGACGATATAGCCCGTGAAGTTGATGTCGGCGTAGACTTTGGGCGTGCCTTCGATCTCGAGGGTGTTGGTCTCTTCGGTGACGGTTAGTGTCAGACGGTTGTTAGAGAACTTTGACGTGATGTCTTCGCCGTTGAAGACAAACTTGGTGTAGTTGAAATCATCCGGGACAAAGTTGACGTAGAGGGTCGAGCCTTCCTTGACGGAGATTGTGTTGTCGGTGATGTCCTCCGGGAAAATGAAGGTCGAGGTCGTGGTGTTGCGGATGTTGTAGAGACAGCCCGCCATGCCTGCGCCGTATTTCAGCGTGAAGCTGCAGTCCTTGGGCTCGTTTTCATAGACACGGATATAGAGCTTGTCATTGGGCCGGACGTTGATGTTTTCATAATATGAGCCATATTTGTTCTTTTCGACAGCGGTGCCGTTGAGCGTGATGCTGTAGGCCGACTGCACACCGGTGAGTGTGACCGTCAGCGGGTCGTCGATGTCGGGGTTGAAGATATAGCTGTTCGAGCCGGCCTTGAGGTCGAGCGTATAACCCGAGGCAAACTGGGCTTTGATCGCGTCAAGACCGTTCTCGACTTCGACAGTGAACTGGTCGTTGCGCTCGAGCTTGACACATTTGACTTTGAAGGTCTTGCCGTTGACCGACGAATTCATCGTGCCGCCTACGCATTTCTCATCTTTTCCATAAGCCAGAAACGGCTTGAATGTCTTGGCGCCGTCGGTCGAAACCATGTCGCCCAGAATATAGCCTTCGGCTGCATAGATATAGCATGAGCCGAACGACTGGCTTGTCTCGAAAGTATACGACGTCTGGTCGGCGGTGAGGTCGGCGAACGGACCCGACAGTCCGCCCGTCTGGATCTTTACAGATCCCGGAGTCTCCCACTCGAAGGTGACCGACAGGGCTGAGGCGTTGAAGCCCAGGCCGAGCAGCATCGTGAGCAGCAGGCTTAATGAATAAAGCTTTTTCATTTTAATAAAATTGTGGAATAGTTATTTGATAAATAGTTTGTTTGCTTTGCCGTTGGCGACGACGATATAGATGCCGGGCGTTATTCCCCTGAGGTCAATCAGGCTGTCACCGTGAGCGGCTACAGTTCCCGAGACCGTGTAGATGGTGACAGGGCCGTCGGCTTTGAGTAAGGAGCCGTCGATGGTGAAATTGCCGCCTCTGTCAGCGATTGCGTCGCCTGTGCCTGCGCCGTTGCCGTCAAGAGGCAGACTGTAGACGTCGAGCGCATAGGTGCGGGCGGTTGAGTCATAACGGTATACCATGATACGCGATTTATCGCCGAATTCGGGCACTATGCCGCCCAGAGCGCCATTGCTGTCCGGCCCGAGACTCAGGAGGGTCTTGCCCTCGGGGTTGTCGGTGGTCATTTTCTGGGCTACAAGCAGTTCCTCGACCTTGACCTCCTCAGACTGACTGCGTTTGACAAGCATCATATAGGTCGGTGTGTCGCTGACCGAGTAGGCGTGCGGCGCGAGTGACGGCGTCGATATATAGCTCTGGGCGTATGCTACGCCTTTGCCCATGTTGACGTTGTCGATATGGTCGTAACTGCCGTCGGCGTTGATCCAGATGAAGCGCATGATGTTGTTTTCGTCGTCGTCAACGAGAGGATAGCGCATCTCGCACACATATTTGTATGACTTGCCGGCCGGAGTGCGGCCGATGTTGGCCGTCAACGTCTCGGCGTCTGAATCGGGGTCGTATGAATATTCACACTCTATCGTGGCGGCTGTCTTGCCCGAATAGATGTCTACAAAGCTGAATTCATAGCCCCACTGCCCCGTGCCCATGAACATCTGCTGGGGCTCGAAGCCGTCGATATCGCCCATCGCCAGTGTCGCGAGCGAATACTCGTAGAGTGTATTCCGCCGCTCGCCTTCGTGCGTATAGGTGAAATAGGAGTCTATGGTGCTGTCTGTCGATATTTGATAATTCGAGCGCGTGATGATAAACCAGGGCTTGCCGGGAGCCGCCCCGGGAGCGTCGAACAGAAAGTCTTGTTGATACCTCAGGCCGCCTACACAATAATATGAGAAAAGACAGGTCGGATTGCCGTCACCGTCGTTCATCGGGTCGCGCACGACAGGGATTTTTGAGCTTGTACTTAAACCGATGCCGTCACCCGTGGCTTTGTAGATGTCGATTATCAGATTGTTGCCCTCGCGCTGAGACATGTCGTCGGTCAGCGGGTCGTCGTAGCGGTTGTAGAACGGCTGTTCGTAGCTGCAGATGGCGAAGTAAGTGTCGCCGTTATGGTTTGTCGATATGATCGAGGGATGGTTTTCCTGGTCGCCCTGCAGCTGTATCAGCGGTATTGTCACATCGAGCAGCCGGCGCGGGCCGTCTGATGACAGTGCCCGGCCGTAGACCTCAAACCGGGCTTGTTGGGCGCAGAGATAATCCCAGAACGAATCTTCATCGGAATATGACGCTACGTCGCTCATAAAAGTGATATAGAAATTGTCTTTGCCGTTTACGGGCTGCCCCTGGACAACATCGCCGACAAGCTTGTCGATTTCATATACAGGCACGTCATAGCCCTCGCTGTCTTTAGTCCCGTCAAGCGAGTAGACCACCGAACGGTAGTTGTTGAACCCCGGTGCGGCATTGACAGACAGGCCCACGATAAACTCGAGCTTGTCGTCGGTATTGAAAAAATTGCGTGTGGCGACGGGGGTCAGTTCGCACATCGGCACTCTCACCTCGTCCTCCCGGTAGTCCATCTTGTCCTTGATGGTGCCGACATACTTCATGTCGTTGTCATAGATGTCAAACGAGTATTCCTGAAGAATGTAGTCTGTGAAAGCGATGTTGTCGTGCGGCGGAATCTCCTTGTTTACAAATGACGCCGTGTAATACCAGCGTTCTCCGTCCGGACCGTCGATGTCGCCGAGATTGTTTGCGGCCCTGAGAGACATGACGGGTTCGGGTGTGTCTGAAGCCGCGGCTCGCGTCATTTTGTCTCTCTGATTGTCTGAGAGAATTCGGGCTGCGTCCGCGATTGCCGACGAGCGCTTGTCGCTGAATACACCCGTCGGCTCGACCCGGTAGCGCAATTTTGTCAGATCAAAATCGCGCGGGTCGCCTTTGGCCGCATCGGCGGCAATGACTCCGGCTGCTACAGCAACGGCTATAGCAAAGGTTTTCTGAGTAAAAAATTTCATCTGGATATGCGATTTGTTTATTTTGGTTTATTATTGGTGTGAATTATCGGGTATAGACATACGATTTCGCAAAAGTAGATAATATTTTTTAATAACAGTTGTTTTTTTGTAAAAAAATAACGTGACTGTGTGCTTTTTGAAACAAATTCCACGGTCTTTTTAACAAATACTGTTAATTTTTTCAGACCAACCGCGCCGATACCCGCTTCCATTGCGCCCTCCGCCGCCTCCGTCGCCTCACCCTCCACCTCATCCGCCTCCGGCTGCATCAATGCACAATTCACAATGCATAATGCACAATCATCGCCCACCCCGTCCGACAAGTCCTACCCTTCCGAGAACTCCGATAACCCAATTAATTGTGAATTGTGCATTATGCATTGTGCATTGATTTAATCTTCTGTTCTTCTGCCCTTATGTTCTTCTGTTCATGATTGTGCGTTATGTTAATAATTGTGCAATGTGAATTGATTAACTTAAGTTCTTCTGTTCATGATTGTGCGTTATGTTAATAATTGTGCATTGTGCATTGATTAAATTGTGCATTAAAAAGCGAGTCCAACTTCTAAATATCAAGAAGTTGGACTCACACCTATTCGATTAAGCCGGCAATCAGAATCGATAGCCGACGCTGATGCGGAGCACGCCCGGTTTGGATGAATAATCCATCATGTTACCGATGCGTATCATATAGTTGACGCCGAGTCGTATTTTATTTATATCTGCAAGCGCACCTATATTCCAGCCCCATTGCACTTTTTTCTCATTTTTTCGCTCTATTATTCCTTGAGGAAAATCTTCTGCATCTCTAACCTTATCCTTATGACTTTGGGCGAATACCCAGTCCATTTCCGGACCGGTCGTAATACTTATATTTTTAACAATGTTAACGCCAAAGTTCGGTCGCAGAGCAAAGACCGTGCTGATTGAGCGTATCTCCTCGCTAGTTCTGCCATGCAAATATGAGCCTATGATATCACCACCGAAACGATTGTTACGGTGCCAGCGTTGAACGAATGCTATTTCAGGCAAAATAAAAAATCGGGAGCAGAATTTATATTTATAGTTGGCGAACAGCTCTACTCCACCGTAAGCCTGAATACTTTCATCGCCCTTCAATAAATCACTCGACATATCGCCGGCCACACCGACAGCAAAAGCGCCATCCTGAGCCTTGACATATTGCGTACCGCCAATTAGAACTATGGCAATCATTGCCAAAATGTTAATTAGATTTTTCATGGTTAATTAAAGTTGATTAATAAATATGTTAGTGTAGGCTTAGACCGGGAATATTGATAATGGCGCGCAATATAGTAATTATTTTCACAATTTGCAACTATTTTAACGCATATCGAGTAATTTCTGTTAATCAACTAAAAACTAAAAACCTACTAAAAATAACGCACTTAGACTTGGCCGTAATTTTAGACAACTCATCGCCATGCAGGCGACAGGAAGTCGCATCATCGGGTATGACTTATGTTTAAAGGGAAACAACAACAAAAGGACATAAGATTTTAAAGCCGCGTTAGGCGACATGGAACTACGGCTTTAGCCGTAGTTGCCAGCACGCTGAATACAAGGGCTGAAGCCCTTGCTCCATGCCGCCTGACACGCCTGCGCGGCTATCAGTAAAATCATCGCCTTGCAGGCGATTTTCTGCGCTTACGTTCTTTCTGTCTAAAAAAATTCTTATGTTCTTCTGACCTTATGTTCTTATGTTCATGATTGTGCGTTATGTTCATGATTGTGCATTGTGAATTGTGCATTGTGAATTGTGCATTGTACATTGATTAATTGTTCATTTATTCGTAATTTTGCAGTTGCTATATAACTGACAGAATTTTGCAATGGCATCGAATGCTTTGATCATACTGCTTCTGATAGTGCTCTTCTACGCCGCCTTCACGGGCTTCAGAAAGGGCTTCGTATCGCAGATCGGCCAGCTCGCCGGCCTTATCGGCGGCATAATCGTCTGCCGCATCTACGGCGACACATTCGCCGCGTGGCTCGCCGGAAAAGACCCCGAGGCTGCCGTGACGACCGTATATGTCATCGCATATATCCTGCTCTTCATACTCGCCTACGCCATCATACGTCTGCTCTTCAGCCTTGTCAAAGGCCTGATTCATCTTGTCGCCCTCGGCTGGGCCGACCGTCTGGCCGGCGCCCTGTTCAAGATTGTCAAATGGCTGTTTATCGTCAGCTTCGCATATAATCTATGGCTGACAATCAGCCCGACATCGACCCTCAAGGGCGACCGCACGATGGTCAGGGTAGAGAAGACCCTGCGGTCTTTCGCCCCCGAAGTGCTCGGTATGGTCAAAGACAAAACATCGGGCGACTAATCGGTGTTATACATTAAATTAAAACCAAATGGACAACCGCAACAACGACAGCAAAACCGGCAATGACATCATCAGCGACGTCACCGGCTCGGAATATAAATACGGCTTCGTCTCAGATATCGACAGCGACATCATCGAGCGCGGCCTCAACGAAGACGTCGTCAGGCTTATTTCCCGGAAAAAAGGAGAACCCGACTGGCTTCTCGACTTCCGTCTGAAAGCCTACCGCTACTGGACGACCCTCGAGATGCCCCGCTGGGCGCATCTCGACATCCCCGACATCGACTATCAGGCCATAAGCTACTATGCCGCCCCGAAGAAAAAAGAAGGGCCGAAGAGCATCGACGAGGTCGACCCCAAGCTCATCGAGACATTCAACCGTCTGGGCATTCCCCTCGAAGAGCAGAAAGTGCTCTCCGGCATGGCCGTCGACGCCGTGATGGACTCGGTGTCGGTCAAGACCACACACCGCGAGAAACTCGCCGAGATGGGCATCATCTTCTGCTCCTTCAGCGAGGCCGTCAGAGATTATCCCGATCTGGTCAGAAAATATCTCGGCAAAGTGGTGAGCTACCGCGACAACTTCTTTGCCGCCCTCAACTCGGCTGTCTTCAGCGACGGCTCGTTTGTCTACATCCCCAAAGGCGTGCGCTGCCCGATGGAGCTGTCGACATACTTCCGCATCAACGCCTCGGGCACAGGTCAGTTCGAGCGCACCCTCATCGTCGCCGACGATGACGCCTATGTCAGCTATCTCGAAGGCTGCACGGCTCCGCAGCGTGATGAAAATCAGCTCCATGCCGCCATCGTCGAAATCATCGTCGAAGAGCGCGCCGAAGTCAAATACTCGACCGTCCAGAACTGGTATGCCGGCGACCGCGACGGCAACGGCGGCGTCTACAACTTCGTCACAAAACGAGGTCTCTGCCGGGGCGACTACTCCAAACTGTCGTGGACCCAGGTCGAGACCGGCTCGGCTATCACATGGAAATATCCCGGCTGCATTCTCGCCGGCGAAGGCTCTGTGGGCGAGTTCTATTCGGTCGCCGTCACAAACAACCGCCAGCAGGCCGATACCGGCACGAAGATGATACACATCGGCAAAAACACCCGCTCGACAATCGTCTCCAAAGGCATTTCGGCCGGCCACAGCCAGAACTCATACCGCGGTCTCGTCAGCGTGGCCCCTCAGGCGTCGGGCGTCAGAAACTATACCCAGTGTGACTCGCTGTTGCTCAGCGACACCTGCGGCGCCCACACATTCCCCTATATCGACGTCAAAAACGACACCGCCGTGGTCGAACACGAGGCCACGACGTCAAAGATATCCGAAGACCAGCTCTTCTACTGCAACCAGCGCGGCATACCGACCGAAGAGGCCATCGCCCTCATTGTCAACGGCTATGCCAAGGAGGTCATGAACAAACTGCCCATGGAGTTTGCCGTCGAGGCGCAGAAACTGCTCTCGATCACTCTCGAAGGCACCGTCGGTTAAACAAACAGAATAAACACAAAACAATGGAAGATATACTTTTAAAAGTCGACAACCTGCATGCCGGCATCGAAGGCAAAGAGATACTCAAAGGCATCAACCTCGAGATACATCCCGGCGAAGTCCACGCCATCATGGGGCCCAACGGCTCGGGCAAAAGCACCCTTTCGGGTGTCCTCGCCGGCGACCCGCGTTTTACCGTCACCGCAGGATCGGCTGATTTCCATGGTGTCGACCTGCTGTCGCTCTCACCCGAAGACCGCTCTCACGAGGGCCTTTTCCTCTCGTTCCAGTATCCCGTCGAGATTCCCGGCGTGTCGATGGTCAACTTCATGCGCGCGGCCGTCAACGCCAAGCGCAAATATTTCGGCGAGGCTCCCCTCTCGGCCGGTGAGTTCCTCAAGATGATGCGCAAGAAACGCGAAATCGTCGAGCTTGACAACAAACTCGCCTCGCGATCGGTCAACGAAGGCTTCTCAGGCGGCGAGAAGAAACGCAACGAAATCTTCCAGATGGCAGTCCTCGAGCCACGCCTCTCGATACTCGACGAAACCGACAGCGGCCTCGACATCGACGCCCTGCGCGTCGTCGCCGGCGGCGTCAACCGCCTCAAAAGCGACAGCAACGCAACCATCGTCATAACCCACTACCAGCGTCTGCTCGACTATATAAAGCCCGACTTTGTCCATATTCTCTATAAAGGACGCATCGTCTACTCCGGAGGCCCCGAGCTGGCCCTTGAGCTCGAAGAACGCGGCTATGACTGGATCAAGCAGCTGGCCGACAACGAATAAGCGACTAAAATCATGCAGAATAATTCACTGACACAATATATCGAGCTGTTCGACCACAACCGTGAGGCCATCGAGTCACATTCGCCCGCGGCGATGAACAGACTTCGCCCCGACGCCCTGTCGGCCCTCCATCGGTTCGGCCGGCTGCCCGTCAAAGGCGACGAAGGCCACAGCGTCATATCGCTCGACGCGATGTTCGCCCCCGACTTCGGCGTCAATGTCAACCGCGTGCCCTTCGCCGTCGATGTCGCCGCGTCGTTCCGATGCGATGTCCCCAATCTGAGCACATTGCTCGGCGTCGTCGTCAACGACGCCTTCCGCCCGACCTCGACCCTGACGGCAAACCTGCCCGAAGGCGTCACCGTCATGTCGCTCGCCGAGGCGGCCGCGACCCGGCCCGAACTGGTCGGGCCTTATCTCGGCCGCATCGCCGGCAATGACAGCGCCGCCACCGCTCTCAACACCCTGCTGATGCAGGACGGCGTCTTCATTCACGTCGCCGACGGCGTCCGCCTCGAAAAGACCATCCAGATTGTCAACATCTTCAACGCCTCGGCCCCGATGATGGCCGTGCGACGCGTGCTCGTTGTCGCCGGGCGCGACTCGCAGGTGCGTCTGCTCTTCTGCGACCACACCCAGAACGCCGGCATCGACTCGCTCGTGTCGCAGGTCGTCGAAATCTCGGCCGCCGAAGGCGCCACTGTCGACTACTACGACCTCGAGGCCACCGACAGCGCCAACTCGCGCCTGTCACAGCTATACGCCCGTCAGCAGCGCGGCAGCCGGCTGACTGTCAACGGCACGACACTCAGCTGCGGACACACGCGCAACGAATACGTCATCGCCGTGGCCGACCGCTGCGACACCGAACTCGTCGGCATGGTCATCGCCGACGGCGATCAGGTCGTCGACAATGCTTCGTCTGTCTTCCACAACGCCGACCACAGCCACAGCCGTCAGACCTTCAAATATATCCTGTCTGACAGCGCCCGCGGCGGCTTCGAGGGGGCGATACGCGTCGACGCCGACGCAGCCTTCACCGAGGCCTACCAGACCAACCGCAATCTCCTCGCTTCCGAAGACGCGCGCATGCATACCGCGCCCCAGCTCGAAATCTACTGCGACGAGGTCAAATGCAGCCACGGCGCGGCCACCGGACAGCTCGACCAAAACGCCCTGTTCTACATGCGTTCGCGCGGCATTCCCCTCGACGAGGCCCGGCGCATGCTCATGGAGTCGTTCATGTCTGACATCATCGACACGATACGCCTCGACGGCCTTCAGGACCGTCTCCGCCATCTTGTCGAACGACGCCTCGGCGGCCGCCGGCTTGACTGCGGCGAATGTAACACATGTAAATAGACCACAGCTATGGAAAACGACAGGATATACGCCTACGACGTTGAAAAACAGCGCGAGAAGTTTCCGATACTGCGGCGCACGGTCAACGGCCGCCCGCTGGTCTACCTCGACAACACGGCCACGACACAGACACCCCGTGCCGTCGTCGATGCCGTCGTCGACATGTATTATGACAAGAAAGCCAACGTCCACCGTGGCGTCCACACCCTCTCTCAGGAGGCCACAAACGCCATGGAGGCCACCCGCAGCCTCGTCCGCGAATTTATCAATGCCGGTTCGACCGAAGAAATAATCTTCACCCGGGGAACCACCGAGTCGATTAACCTCGTGGCCTCGAGCTACGGGCAGCTCCTCGACGACGGCGATGAGATAATACTCACCGTCATGGAGCATCACTCCAATATCGTTCCCTGGCAGCTGCTTCAGTCGCGTAAGAAAATAACAATCAAGGTCGTGCCAATCAACGGGCGCGGCGAGCTCGATCTCGACGTCTACCGCAGCCTCTTCACCGACCGCACGCGTCTTGTCTCTGTCGCCCACGTCTCTAACGTCCTCGGCACCGTCAACCCCGTCAAAGAGATGATAGCCTATGCCCACTCTCGCGGAGCCGTCGTTCTTGTCGACGGAGCGCAGGCCGTGGCCCATCTCAGCGTCGACGTCGCCGACCTCGACGCCGACTTTTATGTCTTCTCGTCCCACAAGATGTACGGTCCGACGGGTATCGGCATCCTCTACGGCAGGCGTCAGCTGCTCGAAGCCATGCCCCCCTATCAGGGCGGTGGCGAGATGATAGGCCATGTCAGTTTTGGCGGCACCACCTGGGCCTCCTTGCCTTATAAGTTCGAGGCCGGTACACCCGACTTCGTCGATGCGTCGGCCATGTCGAGAGCCGTGGAATATATCAGATCGCTCGGCGTAGAGCGCATCGCCGCCCACGAAGACAGCCTCCTCGACTACACGACAGCCGAACTCCTCACCATCCCCGGCATGAGGATATTCGGCACAGCCGAACACAAATCGGCCATCATATCATTCCTTATCGGCGACGCCACGCCCTTCGACACGGGCATGCTGCTCGACCAGCTCGGCATCGCCGTCCGCACAGGCCACCACTGCGCCCAGCCCCTGATGGAATCTCTCGGCATCGAAGGCACCGTCCGCGCCTCGTTCGCGCTCTACAACACCTTCGACGAAGCCGACCGCTTCATCGCCGCCGTCCGCCGCGTTGCCGCAATGCTAACATAACAGATATCCACACTATAACCTTAACCTGCTGATACCGATATAATAATGCTGATTTCACCCGAACACCTGCTGATACAGATAGAGACAGCCATGGACAACGACCCGCGCATGCCGATAGACAGGCGCGTGAAAGAGGGCATCATTATCCGTGACCGTTTCATGAGCTCTGAAAGCAAAGAGCAACAGAACGTTTTCAACATCACATTCTACTATTTTTTAGCCGGGAAGCTGGCGTCATGGAACTCTGACCACCGGCTTGACCGCCAGATATTGGAATGCTATATCATGATGCTGAGGTTCTGCGTCAGCGTCCGCGACTACGGCACCATGGAGGATGTTTGGGAAGAGATAACCGACTTCTACCTCCAGATTCCCAACCTGACTTACGACGAGATTGAGACAAAAGTTCCTGAAATCGCCGATTTATATATGATAGCAGACTTGCCATATTGCTGCTACAGCTGGCTGGAGACATACCTCTACTACATGTCGTCGGTTTTGAAGACCCATGCTCAATATGACCGGATAAAAGCCGTCAGATATATGGATGTGTTCTTGAAATTACACCGTGACCGCGGTTGCAAAGGTTCTGACGCGATTTTTCGCCAGATCGCCGGGTTCGCGCAGACACTTCTGCCGCGCACCGACCAGATAAGCTACGGCATCGACGGAGTGCTATAAACCTAACACACATATAATGAAGCCTTACGATCCGAAAACCGGTGACTATATAATATGGATTGAAGCGGTCAGAGATACAGCTGACGAACAGTCAGTCCACATTTACAAGTTCAATGCCCGATACATCATTGCCGGAGGCAAAATCGACCTTCCCGACGACCCTGACATCAGACTCGAATTTGTCAGGCTTTCAGACGACCCGACTGTCATTCCATCCTCGATGCTGCTGCGCCTCAACGGCGAAGAAATCTGGGTTAACGGCGGTTTGGGGCAGACTCATTATGTGAAACGTTATAGCTATTGGATCAACATCCAGTATCTGTGCGTCATCACTCCTGACGAAGCGTTAGCCCGATTCGAGAGCTTCTTTGAAAACCGCGGCGGCGATAACATCCGCTATGCCATCAGAGCGTTTCAGCGTAGCGTTGAGGTAGCATGCGACAGCGGACATCCTTGCCTTTGCCTGCTTAGGGGCTTGACTCCCGATGCCTTTGGCTGGAGCAAATCCGGGATAGCCGACTTGGAAGAATACCGGTATAATCTGCGCGAGGGCATTTCGTGCGGAGCCCTCGCGCCGGACGATAGTTTCGGTTGGAGACTGCTCGGTCACGTGCTTTCTATTAAAAGCCTTCCCGAACTTATCCCTGACAGCGAGCTATTAGAGCGTCTTCTCAACGATGCGATCGAGCATAGCGGTGATTCCTCGACCCGCGATCTTGCAAAAAGACTGAAAGCGACCTTAAGCCGATAAATAAACCGATATGTCCGCGCAATGGTGCAGTGCATCAGAACGATGTGGAGCCTCCTTCGCAGAGCCGCGTCAGCGGCGATAGTTCATTAGGCGCGTACGAGGCGCAATGCGCCGAAGTGCGTGTATAAAAGGCAATTTCCACAAAGGAGCCGCATCGCGGCGACACTGACAGCGCTATGGAGCGATGGGCTTCAGCCCTCGCAGCCAACTCACTGGCTCCAAGGGCTGAAGCCCTTGGTCCATATCGCCTGCAAGGCGATGATTTTACTGATAGCCGCGTAGGCCGA
>USIN01000020.1 GCA_900554715.1 uncultured Bacteroidales bacterium | reverse complement strand
CTCTTACCGCGCAGGCCGGCGCAATCGCGCCTCGGCCTATGCGGCTATCAGTAAAATCATCGCCTTGCAGGCGATATGAGCCGAGGGATTCAGCCCTTAGAACCAATGAGTTGGCTGCGAGGGCTGAAGCCGTAGCTCCACACGGCGGCAAGGCGCCGACACGAGGACAAATTTGATAGCTCGGGCTCGATGAGGAGAGCGAGGCTGCACATTAATAGCTTTGATAATGACTGACGTCTTCCAAAATAAAACAGCAGCGAGAGCTGTTTGCCCTCGCTGCCTGCGATAGTTTTTATGCACTTATGATTAACTGTGCGTCGTGTGTCGTGAATTATTTTACAATAATCTTTTCGGCTTTGACTTTTCCGTCGGCGTAGGTCGTGCGGCGGATGCAGAGGCCTTCGGGCTCGTTCAGACGGGCGCCCGTGAGGTTATAATATTCGGTCGACACAGCTTCAGCGTTGCTGACGATGCTGCCGACACCGCCGTTTTCAAAGGTGTAGGTGATGATTTCGCTGGTGTATTCTTTGCCGCCGTCTTTGTATACTGACTGGACGCCGATAGTCTGGAGCGGTTCTAAGAACAGGATAAAGTAGACATTGTCACCGATATACATAACGTCGTCATAATCTTTGCCATACTGGCGCAGTTCGTCGCCGGGCGCAAGTGTGCCGTTGAAGAAGATGCGGTAGAAGAGGTTGTCGGTGTTAAGGGCCTGACCGTTGATGTCGACGACGGGAAGGAGGAAATCGCCGATGCCCATGCCTTCGTCGTCACTCCATTCGGGCGCGAACCATTCGGGTGCGGCCGGAATCGGGTCGGCTGATGCGATTTCAGCGAGTTTGAGATTCGCGATGCCGTAGCCAAACCAGGGATGGTCTTTGCCGAGATTTATCATCATCTCGCTGCCGGCCTGCCAGCCGTTATCGGTCTTTGTCAATGTGGCGTTTTCGAGCCAGCCATAGACTTTGCCTGCAGGGGTCGATTTGTCTTCAGCTCCGTAGAAGAAGATGAAATAGTCGTTGTAGATGCCGAGGTACTGTTCTGAAGCGAATGTTACCGAACCGTCGGCGTTGACTTTACCTTTGATCCAAGCCTCGGGAAGGTATGATGACAGGCCTTTGAGCCATGCTGTCTCGCCGTCGATGCCGAGTTCGACGCGGGTAGTGAATGATTCGTTCCACTCGTTGTTGTATGTCGCTGTGTAGGGTGTTGTCGCAATGCCTTCGGCGGGGACTGACGGGGTCTCTTTCCAGATTGTGTATGTCACGTCGCGTTCGCCGTATGACTGAAATGCGCCGTTTTCGTTAGCCAGACCTATCATGCCGTCGAAACGGGGTGTACCTGTAGGTGTGATGAGCTGAGTGAGTTTTGTACCGTCCCAGCTCATGCGCAGGTTGGGATTCTCGGTGTCGGCTACGAGCGAGATGTTACCGGTGGCACCCACAGGTTTCATCATTGCTGCATAGAGCATTTCGCCTTTTGCATTTTTTGCCACGGGCTGGGGGAAGACGAACTCGGCGACGCCGTCATCGCCAATCGTACCTTTTACCCACGAGTCGATGCCGGCGTATTCGCGGATTATGTTGTGGATATATATGTCTTTGCCGTTAATTACGATTTTGGTGCGGTAGCCGTCGTTGTCGGCGAATGAACCTAAACCGCCCTGGGCGATAAGATAGGTGTTGGCACTCGTACCGTAAACTTCAGAATAGAGCGTTCCGGCGGGTGTCGCTGTGATAATAGCAGGTTCGGCTGCATACGTCATCGAGGCGATGCCGACGAGAACAGACAGGAGTAAGTTTTTTTTCATAAGCGAATGTGTAAATGATATGTGAATGAATAGTGATTGTGCAAAGATATACAAAAAAATAACTAAAGCAGCCAAAGAGTCATTATAAAATGCCGAAACGGCATCAAAATGTTTCTTATAACACCAGTTCGGCGAGAATGCGGTCGAAGGTGGCGTCGAGGTCGTCGCAGATGCCGGGATGGGGACGCGATGTCTGGATACAGGCGCTGCGGACGGCTGTGAGCCATCTGAAGCGTTCTTCGGCTTCAAGCACGGCGATAGGATTCAATCTGTCGCGGGCGTTGCCGATGATGTCGAAAGCCGAAAGCTGTCGACTGACGTCATCGCGGTCGACCGGCCCGGCGGCGATGGCGTCGATGCGGTTCCATTCGGGCGCGAGGACCACGCGCAGCCAGCGGCGCCGCTTGCACATCATTATCAGGCCGACGTTGACAAACTCTTCGCGCTCGACGCGCGGCACGTAGCGCACTACGGCATATTCATATAAGTGTTTTTCTTGCATCGACGGCCTGTTTTAAGAAAATGTGGGAATTATCGCGGCGGATCTTGAGGAAGCTGCGGTAGACTTCACGCGCTTCGCCGGCATTGCGGCCGGCTTCGTCATAGACGAGCCATTCGGCCGGCACGGCGTCGACGATGCGGTCGATGACCTCGTCGGTCAGCAGCCGGCGCATCTCGGCATCGGCCTCTTCGATGCGCGAGGCCCGGCGCAGCAGGGCATGGTCTCTGATATAGGCGAAGGGCGTCAGCGGCGCTTTGTCGAGGTCGCGCCACGAGTGGTGGAAATAGAGAGTGGCGCCGTGGTCGATGAGCCAGAGCTCGCGGTTCCAGACGAGCATGTTGGTGTTGCGGACCGTGCGGTCTACGTTGGTCAGATAGGCGTCGAGCCAGACTATGCGCGATGCCGTCGCCTCATCGACGTCGTTGACGACGGGGTCGAAAGTCATCGCACCCGAGAGGAAATGCAGGCCGAGGTTGAGGCCGAGGCTGGCCTTGAGAAGGTCCTGAATCTCTTCGTCGCCCTCGGTGCGGCCGAAGTCTTCGCCGACAGAGAGGAAGACGAGTTCGGGCACACGCATGCCGGCGGCACGGGCAATCTCGCCGCCGATGAGTTCGGCGACAAGAGCTTTGGGACCGTGTCCGGCGCCACGGAATTTGACGACATACTTGAAGCCGTCGTCGGCCTCGGCGAGCGCCGGCAGCGAGCCGCCTTCGCGCAGCGGCATGATGTAGCGCGTCACGGTCTGCGAGCGCAGGAGAGTATTGTCTCCGTGCGTTATATCAGTCATTTTGATCTCCATATTCTTCGAGATAAGCGTCGGCGGCCTCGACGAGTTCGTCATACCACTCGCGGCCGAAGCGTCTGACGAGCGGCCCTTCGAGGAAACGGTATGCCCGGATGCCGTTCTTGCGGCCAAGGATTTCGGCGCATTTGCAGATTTTCCAGCGATGGAAGTTGACGGCGGTGAAGCCGTCATACTCGCGGATGCGCACAGGATAAAGGTGGCACGACATTGGTTTCATGAAGTCGATGCGGCCTTCGCGCCAGGCTTTTTCGAGGGCACACATGCACATGCCGCCCGGGCCGTAGGTGGTGAAGACACAGTTGCGACCGTCGACGATAGATGTCACCAGGTCGCCCTCGCAGTCGACATAGGCCACGCCGTTTTCCTCGATTTCGCGACGGGCGGCGGGCAGGAGGTCGTCAATGACGGCGGGGAGCACTTCTTCGAGTTTGCGGCGCTCGTCTTCGGTGATGGGAGCGCCGGCATCGCCGTCGATGCAGCACTCGCCGAGGCAGCTGTCGAGGTCGCAGCAGAAATAGCGTTCGACAAGGTCAAGAGAGATGAGGGTGTCTTTTATCTGGAGCATAACGTCGTTATAGTCTTGAGAGTCGTTGATTTCGTTGTTGTCACACATAGCGTTTATCGGTCAGAAAGGAATGAGGCGACACCGATGAGGCGGTCGTAACGCTCGCCCTGGCGGCGGGTGTAGACCTTGACGAGGTATTCGTTGACGGTCTGATAGCGGTCGCCTTCGATCACAGAGGTGTAGCCCCGCGATTTTTTCGGCGGCACGGCGAGATACTGGTAGTTGTATGACCCCTGTTTCAACAGCATGGCGCGCTCATAGCGGCCGGTGGCCTCGTTATAGGCCATCTGTGACGAAGAGTCGAAACGTCTGTTGACAAAGTCACCGTCGAGAAAAATCATCAGGCCGGGCGTCTCGGGATAGTCGAGCGTGAAATGGACGACGGCATAGTCGGCCTCGGTGTCGCTCTCGGTCGAGCTATATTCGCGCACGACGAAACGTCCGCGCTGGGTGCTGTCGTAGAGATATTGCCCGGTATTGCGCGGCGTGTCGGTCTCGACGGTGAAATGATAGTATGGGTCGAGCCATTCGATGTCGGCCACGCGCATGCCGGGGTAGTTGACCGATGTGGTCTCGAAGCGGCGGTATTCGTTGCCGGCGTCGAAGATCAGGCCGGGCTGGTGTTCGTAGATGAGAGTGCGGCCGCTGACGCGCAGGGGCTGGACGAGCGCGACCTCGCTGTCAAGGCGTCCGTTCTGCTGAATCATGACGCGGACGTCGTTGAAAAGGTCGCGGACGCCAGAGCGCTCGACGTCGACAGCGAGCGACAGCTGCTGGCTGGCCTCGTTGTAGTCGCGGTCGGTGCGCGAGGTTATTTCGGCGCCTATGACGGCCGACTGTTCGCTGACCATGAAGCGGCACTGGGCCACAATCGTGTCGGGATCGTCCTGACGGTAGATCTGCAGCAGATAATTACCCGAGACCATGGGTGCCATGTCGGCGTTGGGTATGGTCAGGCGGTAGTTGACGTAGTGGACGGTCGTGGCGCGCGAGTAGTCGAAGTCTTCGATGAGTCCTTCGTTGAAACCGTCGATGATTTCGGAGTCGACGAGTCCCGACGGCTGCCACGAGGCGTTGCAGTGGACGAGACGGTAACGGAAGTATTCGCGGTCGTCGGCGAGATGATCGAAGCTGACGGTGATGCTGCCGGGGGCGTTTAGAAACAGCACCGGCGGCGCGAAGATGTCGTCGTTGGCGACAACGCGCAGGGTGCGGATGCGTTCGTCGAAGGTCCCCGTCATAGTGTCGGTGAATCCGGCGGCGCCGGCCACAGTCGAGGCAAGCGAGAGCAAGAGCGATATGAGCGTCAGTCTTACCATTCGATCGGTGTTTTGCCGTGTGCGGCGAGATAGTCGTTTGCCAGAGAGAAGTGATGGTTGCCGAAGAATCCGCGGTAGGCCGACAGGGGCGATGGGTGCGGCGATGTCAGCACGAGATGGCGGCTGCGGTCGATGAAGTCGCCTTTGCGGATGGCAAAGCTGCCCCAGAGCATGAAGACGATGTTGTCGCGGCGTTCGGCGAGCGCACGTATGGCGGCGTCGGTGAGCAGTTCCCAGCCTTTGCCCTGATGAGAGTTTGCCTGATGGGCGTCGACGGTGAGCGTCGAGTTGAGCAGCAGGACGCCCTGACGGGCCCAGCGCTCGAGATTGCCGTCGGCCGGCATTGGTTTGCCGAGGTCGCTCTCAATCTCTTTGAAGATATTTATCAGCGACGGCGGCATCGCCACCCCCGGCGACACCGAGAAACACAGGCCGTTGGCCTGACCGGGGCCGTGGTAGGGGTCCTGACCGAGGATGACGACCTTGACTTTGTCAAAGGGGCAGGCGTCGAAGGCGGCAAATATCCTGGAAGCAGGCGGATAGACGGTCGTCGTCTGATAGCGCTGACGCACGAAGTCGGTCAGCGCTTCGAAATATGGCATGTCCCATTGGTCGGCGAGGGCGTCGCGCCATGCTTCGGCGACAGTGCCGCGCGAGGCGAGGCCGCAGGCGTTGTTGTGTTTGAGTATGGCGACCGTAGTAGTGTCAAACTCGTCGATGAGCGACACGGCGGCGTCGATGTCGAGCAGATTGTTATATGAGATTTCCTTGCCGTGGAGCTGGTCGAACATGGCGTTGAAGTCGCCGAAGAAACGGCCCTGCTGATGGGGGTTCTCGCCGTAGCGCATGGCCATCGAGCCGTCGACGGCGACACGCAGGCCGGTGGGCTGCTCGATATCGGCGCAGGCGGTCTTGTCGAAGTAATTGAAGATGGCGCTGTCATAGGCCGACGACACGCTGAATGCGTCGCGGGCGAGCAACAGGCGCTCTTCGGCTGTCGACGAGGCGCCGTGGGCGTCGAGCATGCCGGCGAGGAACGCATACTGTTTTTTAGAGGCTACGATGACTACGTCGTCGTAGTTTTTGGCGGCTGCGCGTATCAGCGATATACCGCCTATGTCGATTTTCTCGATGATGTCGTGAGAGGCACCCGATGCGACGGTGGCCTCGAAGGGGTAGAGGTCGACGATGACGAGGTCGATGCCGGGAATCTCAAATTGTGCGGCTTCGTTGCGGTCGCCTTCGAGTGAGCGGCGGTTGAGGATGCCGCCGAAGATTTTTGGATGGAGCGTCTTGACGCGGCCGCCGAAGATCGACGGATAGCCTGTGAGGTCTTCTACAGCCTGGCACTCATGGCCGAGCGATTCGATAAACGATTTTGTGCCGCCGGTAGAGATGAATCTGACACCGTCGGCTGCAAGGGCGTTGACGATTTCGTCGAGGCCGTCTTTGTGAAACACTGAGATAAGGGCTGTGTTGATCTTCTTGAGTTCTGACATAGACACTGTTATTTGATAGTCGAAATGATGCTTGAATATTCAATGTGCAAAATTACAAAAAATCCCCGCGTAAATTCTCAAAAAACACATCTATTTATTGATAAAAAAACAAAAAGTTCCGGTGTCGCGCCATATCAGCGTTTCGGTGCCTCGGCTATATCGGCTTTTGTGGCCTGAAATTGCCCGATATAGCTTTAAAAATCATGGAAAAAGACTATTTTGAAAAATCAAAGTTATATATTTGCATTTAATTAAAAATCATTTGACATTTGCGTGAGTGCATTTGTCGTTGATTATTTAAAATCGCAACAATGAGAAGAAATATCATAATTATTATCATGGCATTGTCAGTATTGTCTCAAGGCTGTATTTATACAAAGATGACGCGAATTTCTGATGACGATTCGCGGTGGACTGAAGTGATGAATGTGCAGGATACGGTTTTTTATTCTTCAAATCGT
The DNA here is from genome assembly GCA_900554715.1 of uncultured Bacteroidales bacterium. Taxonomy (GTDB): domain Bacteria; phylum Bacteroidota; class Bacteroidia; order Bacteroidales; family Muribaculaceae; genus CAG-873. The sequence continues at coordinate 8,719 of USIN01000020.1, read as the reverse complement.
GGTAACACCGATACATTAGTAGTTGAAAAAATCAATAATACAAATACGCGCAATCCATTCTACTTTTGGAGTACGTCCTGTCTTGCGTATAGTGCGAGATCTTCCGCTTTGTGTATTATTAAACAGTCTGATTGTTGTCCGGATGTGTCAGGTAATAAATTTATAGAATTTTCTACGGTAGTTTATCGCAGTGCAGAGAATGACAGTCTGTTTTTTTCAACGAGATTCTATAATTTTTCCAGTAGAGCAGACCATTCTCAATGGGGATTGAATTTTGACAAATGTAAAAAAAGACGAGTGAAATGCGGCGATACCGTATATGATGAATGTGTTATAGTCGACAGCACGATAGCCAAATATCCTGAATTCCATAAAAATCAGAAGCGCAAGACCGACAAGTATATCATTGCCAAAGACCATGGTTTGATCTATTACCGCTTTGATGACGGCGAGGAGTTTGTCAGGAGGCGATAAAAACGGGCAGCTCAGTAAGTTGACAGGTCATGTAGTGGGGCGGTTTATGAGTGTTAACATAGTCTGGAGTATAGGATGACTTTTGATTCGATTTTTAAAAGAGGCTGTCTGATACCGGGTATCATCATCTTGTTTTTTAGCGTGTTTGTGTCGGTCAAGATTTTTGTGACACGTCTTGACAAAAAGGATCTCGCCTGGATGACCGGTTATGACAGATATGAACCGAGGCAAAATATTTTTGTCTCTGATAACGGTAATGTTGATACGGTCGAGTATGACAGTAAATGGGTTGTCAACAAGACTGATGTCATAGAATTCAGTTCGGCCGGAGGCGGTTGGACATTTGAAGCTTATGCCTGTTACACTCTTGGTTTGCGTCATAACGGACATCATTATCGGGGAAGCGTTTCTATCAAGCGGGCGGTAGACAATGATACGCTGTTGGTCGGTCTCAGTCTCGGCCAGCGTGAGACGGTCAATAGAAAAAGAAATGACGAATATATAGTCGCAAAACCCGAGACACTGATGCTGGATAGCGTTGTTTACCGTGATTGTGTGGTGGTTGACAATAGTAACAGCCGTATTTTCGAAAGTTCGAAAGATGAGCGTTATCGCGGACAGCCTGTTGTGGATAAGTTTATCGTCTCAAAGCGCCATGGTCTTGTATATTATCGTTTTGACGACGGCGAGGAATTTGTCAGAAGACGATAAAAACCGGTCCCGGAGGCTGGTCGGGCGTCCGGGGCCGGTAGGTATGCCAAGGTCGCGGTTTGAGACGTTTTTTTATCTGACGACGCGGATTTCGGCGCGGCGGTCCTGTGCATGGCTGCCGTAGGCGTCGGTGGCGCCCATGCCCTTGGTCTTGACCTGCTTGGGCGAAAGGCCGTGGCTGCACAGATATTTGCCGACGGCGCGTGCGCGGCGTTCGCTCAGACGGCGGTTATAGTCGGCGCGTCCTCGCGGGTCGGTATAGGCGCGTATCTCTACATTATAGCCCGCGTCTGCGGCCTTTCGGGCGAAGTCGCTGAGCGCGGCGTTCTCGTCGACGTCAGCATTGTCGGTGCGGAAGAGATAGACCATGCCTGTCGTGGGGTCGTAGATGCCGTTGACGGTGCGGTTTTTCAGAACGTCAGACGCCTGTTTCGGCGATGCCGAGAAGCCGTATGTCGTGTAATCCTGGGCGTTCATCATGGCGTCGAATGCCGGAGTGCCGCGTTTGAGCAGCTTGTGGCGGGGAATGGTACGCTCGGCCACGGCCATGTGCCTGTCGGCCGTTGAGTGGTGACGGTAGCCGACGAAGAGCATCGCGATGGCGGCGATGCCGAGGAGCGCCATTATGGCTCCGAGCCATTTGACGGCTCCGGGAGTGCGTTCTGTGGCTGCGGCGAGTATCGGGTCGGCGGCTTCACCGGATTCCTGCGGCGCGCTGAGGCGGCCCGGTTCTGTGTGACCCTCGATGCGGAGCGATTCCTTGTGGCCCGGAAGGCCTTTTGGGGTGTTGTTGTCTGTTTTCATAGTAGTTGCTATTTTGTTGAAAAGATAAATTACACAAGTATTACATCTATTAAACAAGCGTGATAAGTCAAATGTTATAACATAAAGACTCAATTAACAACTGCAATATGAAAAAAACAGGTATATTCTACGGTTCGGCCACGGGCAACACGGCCGATGTAGCACGGATGATAGCCGGACGTCTCGGTGTCGACACAGCCGACGTCCATGATGTTGCCGCCACGGCACCCTCAGCTCTTGGCGACTATGACAATCTTGTCCTCGGTTCAAGTACATGGGGTTCGGGCGATCTCGAAGACAACTGGTATGATTTCATTGCCGGAGCCGAGGTTCTTGACCTCAAAGGCAAGAAAATCGCAGTCTTCGGTTGCGGCGACGAGACGATGTATGACACATTCTGCGACGCCGTCGGCCAAATCTACGACCGCATGGCTGCCACAGGCGCCACGATGACAGGTCATTTCAATGCCGACGGCTATGACTTCGGCGAATCGAAATCATACCGCGGCGGTGCGATGGTAGGCCTGACAATAGACCAGGGCAATCATCCCGAACTGACAGAAAAACGCGTCGAGGCATGGTGTGAGCAGCTAAAAAAAGAATTCGACTAAGCGACTTGATCATATATCAGGCGTGTAGACAGATTAATTACGAGAGTGTGTGCCCCGTTGTATTTCGCGACGCGGCACACGCTTTTATGAGCGCTGTCAATCAAAAACTTTCTTAAAACGCGGGCCTTTGCTTTGGATTAATGACGAGAAATGTTAACTTTGCAAACATTTCTGTAACATGCTGACACGAATAATAAAAGAAGCTGACGTTAAGCGTCTCAAGCGTTTGCTCGACGAATCCCGCAAGGTTGTCGTCACGACCCACATGTCGCCCGACGGTGATGCGGTCGGGGCGTCTATCGCCATGGCTGCTGTCATGACCACATTAGGCAAGGATGTCAAGGTCATCCTGCCCGACAGGGCATTGTCAAACCTGATGTTCCTTCCCGGAGCCAAAGAGATGATTGACGCCAGGCAGTATCCCGACTTCGCCGCCGGTCTCATAGCTGACGCCGATCTGATATTCTGCCTTGATTACAACGAACTCAAGCGTGTAGGCGCACTCGCCGGGCCGATTGCAGCCAGCAACGCCGCCAAGGTGCTCATCGACCATCATCTCGATCCCGGCGACTTCGCCGACCCGGTGTTCTCTCATCCCGACCAGTCGTCGACGTGCGCTCTGCTCTTCAGAGTCTTCTGCCGTCTCGAGCTGTTCAATCTCATCGACCGTTATGCCGCCGAGTGCCTTCTTGCCGGAATGATGACCGACACGGGCAATTTCTCGTATAACGCCAACGACCCCGACGCATATATCATCGTCGCCGAACTCATACGCAAAGGTGTCGATAAAAACATGCTCTACGAGCGCCTGTTCAATACACATTCTGAAAACTGCCTGCGTCTCAACGCCTACGCCATGTCGAAGAAGATGGAGGTATTCAAAGACGGCGGCGCGGCTCTTATCTGCCTCGACCGCTCTGAACTCAACCGTTTCCACTATACCAAAGGCGACACCGAGGGGCTTGTCAACAGGCCGCTGGCGATTCCAGGCATCGTATATTCGGCTTTCATGCGCGAAGAAGACAACTACGTCAAGATATCGATGCGCAGCAAAGGCGATTTCCCGGTCAACGCGCTCTGTCACGACCACTTCGGCGGCGGCGGCCATCTCAACGCCGCAGGCGGCGAGTTTGACGGCACGCTCGACGAGGCCGCCGGGCTCTTCCGTTCGCTGATTGCCGAAAACAAAAAGAAATATATCGACAAACAATAACATTACCAGTCATGAAATTCTCAAGAGTCGTAATCACCATATTCTCGGCTGTGTTAGCCGCAGCCGCCGTTTCCTGCGACGACGGCAAGACTTACGCCGAGCTGCTCGACACCGAGACCCAGAGCGTCAACCGCTATCTCGCCGACCAGATGGTCGTGGCCGAGATTCCGGCCGACACGGTCTTCATCACCGGCCCCGACGCCCCTTACTACCGTCTCGACGAAGACGGCATGCTCTATATGCAGGTTATCGATCCCGGCACAAAAGACAACCGTGCCGAAGACGACGAGCTCATCTACTTCCGTTTTACCCGTTACAACCTCAACAACTACGCCGACGGCAAATTGCCCTCAGGCACAGGCAACGAGACCGACATGGGTTATCTCAACTCGAGCTTCAGATATAACAACTATCAGCTCCAGAGCAGTATCCAGTGGGGCACAGGCGTACAGACGCCTCTGGCATATCTCCCCGTCGACTGCGAGGTCAACCTCGTCATCAAGTCGCAGTATGGCTTCTCGAGCGAAATCGCAAACGTCATACCTTTTCTATACCATTTAAGATATTACCGTCCTAAGATTTAATAAATCATGACACTCATAAAATCAATATCGGGCATCCGTGGCACCATCGGCGCCAAAGCCGGTGACGGACTAACCCCCATCGACATCGTCAAGTTTACGGCCGCATACGCCGAATTCATCAAAAAGACAACAACCCGCACGAGCAACACCATCGTGGTCGGCCGCGACGCCCGTCTCTCGGGCAAGATGGTCTCTGACATCGTCGTAGGCACCCTCGTCTCGATGGGTTTCGACGTCGTCAATATCGGCCTCGCCTCGACGCCGACGACCGAAATCGCCGTTGTGGCCGAGAACGCTTGCGGCGGCTTGATTCTCACCGCCTCGCATAACCCCAAACAGTGGAATGCCCTCAAACTGCTCAACGAACACGGCGAATTCCTCAGCGACGCCGAAGGCAAGGAAGTGCTCCGCATCGCCGCTGCCGACGAATATCACTTCGCTGCCGTCGATGACCTCGGTCATGAGTATATCAACAACACATACAACCGTCGCCATATCGACATGGTGCTCGCTCTCGACGCCGTCGACCGTGACGCCATCGCCAAGGCCGGTTTCACGGTAGCTGTCGACGCCGTCAACTCTGTCGGCGGTGTTGTCATTCCCCAGCTGCTCCGCGCCCTCGGCGTGAAGAATATAGTCGAACTCAACTGCGAGGCCACAGGCAAGTTTGCCCATAACCCCGAGCCCATACCGGCCAACCTCACCGACATTGCCCGCGTGACCCGCGAAAGCGGCGCCGACGTCGGCTTTGTCGTCGACCCCGATGTCGACCGTCTTGCCATCGTCATGGAAAACGGCGAGATGTTCGGCGAAGAATATACCCTCGTCTCTGTCGCCGACTACCTCCTCGGTCTCACGCCCGGCCCGACAGTCAGCAACCTCAGCTCGAGCCGCGCCCTGCGTGACGTCACCGTCGCCCACGGCTGCAGCTACGAAGCGGCCGCCGTCGGCGAAGTCAATGTCACCACCAAGATGAAAGCCACCGGAGCCGTCATCGGCGGCGAGGGCAACGGCGGTGTCATCTATCCAGCCGCACACTATGGCCGCGACGCCCTCGTCGGTGTCGCCCTATTCCTGACCCTTCTCGCCAAGTCGGGCAAGAAAGTCAGCGAGCTCCGTCAGACATATCCCCCCTACGATATCTACAAGACCAAAGTCGAGCTTCAGCCCTCGCTTGACGTCGACGCCCTGCTCGCCGCCGTCAAAGAGCGCTTTGCCGGTGAGAAGATTACCGACATCGACGGCGTCAAGATTGACTTTGAAGACAGCTGGGTACACCTGCGCAAGTCAAACACCGAGCCTATCATCCGCGTCTATGCCGAGGCCCACACACCCGAAGCTGCCCAACAGCTCGGCGACTCTGTCAAGGCCATGATAGTCAAGATGACAGAATAATCCCTCCGAAATCACAACTCTCACTATAAGACAGCGGCCCGGACGACAATCGCCCGGGCCGTGTTATGGGTTCAGACCGTTCAGGGACGCGGCAGGTCGTTTCGGCGAACGAATTTGAGTTTCGTCTTATTGTCGCCGTCCTGTTTCTCCAGCAGCATATTCAATACAAAGGTAAACAATTTTCGTATACAGACCGCTTGAAGGAAAATTATCTGAACGACAATTGCTTCGCGGGTACACCGGAGTGCGGTCTTTCTGTCTACAAACAATTGCGGCCCGGATCGTGTGGTAAACGACTCGGGCCGCAGGGTATAAAATTTTCCTCTCTATGTTATCTTACTGCAATCTTGACTGATGCCGATGCTGTGTGCGTATCATCTTGATATACGCAAGCGCTTAGATGTCACTACGATTAATATCGTAATATTTCAGGAAGCCTTTCGCGTTCCCTGATTAGATCCTCGACGCCAAACATGGGGTCAGTATAGATTACCCGTCCGCCATAAAATTGATTTCGGTCTACAGACTCTCCGAAATATTCGCGGAAAAGCGCGATAATCCAGTCGTATGCATCTTCCTCAGTGTCGAAAATCTTGGTAATTCTGTCAGTTGGTGTTTCAAAAGGTGCTGACAGCTTAAATGATCCGATATCCATACTTTTGCCTTCGAGCAAATTACCGTCTTCGTAATAAAGTGTTTTGGATTCTTCGCTAAGAACCAAACAGTTATCGTCGGCATGCAACAGACCGAATTTGCCTTTTCCTATCGAAAGGGTTTTATCGGCATCATCAATTTGAAGTTTTTTGCTGATAAGCACATAATAATCTTCGTGTTTCCCTAAATCAATCAGCTCTAAGGCAATAGAAAACATAGTAGGACCTAAAGCACAAGACCACGATGACATTGTCGTCCAGCAATTGCCGTCTTTTATTACAATTATCTTAGGTTTAAAGGATTCAAGACCGTCTACGCCATCACCGTATTTTACCCAGTTACCGTCCGTGCTTTCATCTTTATAATAATGTCCGGTACTACACAAAGTATATGTGGCGTCGGTAAACCCCTCAGAGTAACGGCTCAGAAGCTGTAAGTTAATATTGCCCGGCACAATCTTGCCATTGACGACATATTTATCGGTATTGCTGATATCATTCGGCTGCGGGTCATCTGAGCATGATGCGAAAAATGACATCAGCAAAATAGACATAGTGATTATTTTTTTCATATTATAAAAATTGGAGGTTAATAGTAAACGAAAGATTAAAAAAGACATCTCATATTGTTGAAGTTTAAATATTGGGTTCGACGTATATAGCGTCACTCGCCTCCCAACTTATCATTTCTTTTGTTTCTGGATCTTCAGCGTTTATATCGTTTAATAGATAGAAAGCATCGTTAATGCCATGCCAACCCCAGTTTAAATAAAAATATACTGATCGAGCCGAATAAACACGCTCGGAGGCCACGGTTTCATAGTTTGTTGCTGTTGTAAATGTCATTATATCATCTACAATATTAATCTCACTAATACCCACTCCACCTACAACAATGCGATGACTGTTGGTATAATCATCTTCTGGTATCAAACGCAAGAGAATTGGCTTGTGATTTAACATAGTTTGTTCCATTTTTGAAACATTCAGACTCATTTCTTCATGACATTTATATCCAATTGATTTCAGATATTTAATACATTCTTCAATATACACTTCCGTTCTGTCTAAGTCATATTTAGCTTTCATTGCATCTCCCAATTCAGCAATGAGTAAAGCCGAAGCATCTGTTGCAGAGTTAAGCGCCATGTTATCCCAATCGTAGTTGGAAGGAAATCTATAATAATACATTAATTGTCCACAAGCTACTGGAACGCACCCTGCTAGCGGCCATTGGCCATTAATCTTTGGGCAATAGTAATTGAATCCGTATTTCTGTCCCCATTTTGTTTTGATGAAAATATCGTCTTTTCTAACATTTGAGACTCTTTCTACCACATAAGCACATTCTTCCCAGTTAAAATTGCGATAAGTTTTCTCAGGTCCATAATGCTGAAGGTTTGGATCCCAGTCTTTTAAAGGATAACAATCTATGCCTTCGTTTTTCCATTCCATTAAATGTTCACGGAGAATTTGTTTAGCAATTGTCCATTCATCTGAAGAATTAGCAGACATCGGTGTTATAGCCTCAGGAACTTTTTCATTAGCCATTGAGGCCCAGATGCGTTTGTTAATCTGCTTTACAGAGTCTTCTTGAGCATCGGCATTTTGTATCGCTTTGACCATGTGATCTTGCCAAATCTGTACGCCGCTATTTAAAGTGTTAACGTATTGTCCTTCTGTGTTCCAGGCAAGTACCGGGTTGATTTCCCGTTTTGCGCTGACAACGACAAAACCGCCGTTATTGTCAAAATTGACGATGTAAAGAGCCGGTTCGCCATTTTCGTCATTAACCGTTGAGATGCTGTAATTTGAAGCGGATCGTCCCTTTTGAATGTCGCGACCAAGTTGTTTCAAGGCCACTGTTGCCGCGTCATATGGTGTAACACTGTGTTGATCCGAAGTTTCGATTTTAAATTCTTCTAATAATTTTTTTTTCGTTTTGTCCCGTCAAAGGACTGTCTTCATTCTGACAAGCATAGAAGAGCAATGATGGCGCGATACAAAGCATCATTGCCGATAATTTGATTAGTCTTTTCATAGTGAATTATGTTTAGTTAGAAGCTAAGTGAAAATATATTAATTATGCAATTTATTAAACATTTTTAAACCTTGAGGTGATTTTGGTAATGTTTAATTAAATTTAACTAAATTAAGGTATTTATTAAAATTTTATTAAGAAGCATGGCGGTAATGCCTGCAACAAACAATTGCGGCCCGGGTCGTGTGGTAGACGACTCGGGCCGCAGGGTATAAAATTTTCCTCTCTATGTT
>USIN01000019.1 GCA_900554715.1 uncultured Bacteroidales bacterium | reverse complement strand
TGGGGTCATAGACATAAACACGCTTTGAAGCGTTGGTGAGTTCACCACCCTCTTCACCTTCCTTTTCAAGGCGTTCGACCAGCATGTTATTATCATCATACTTATCTTCAATGACATTGACAAAGCCATCTTCGTTGACAGTCGCTTTTATGAGATTGCCTCGGCTGTCATATTCAAATTCTTCCACAGCCATTTCAAGCCATTCTCCATCTTCGAACATATACTGAGTGGCCGAAGCGGGGCGCCAGAGCTGACCCGGAGCCGCTTTCTTGATAACCAGAGCGTGACGGGTCTTCTTGGCATGCTGTTGTTTGACAAAACGACCCGGAACAGCGCCTGCAACCGCAAGGCTTACAAAAGCACATAGTGACAAAGTGTAAAGTTTTTTCATTCTTTAATTTTAAACAAATCTATGGTTAAATATCTAATAACACCGCAAAAATATAATAATAAATGCAAATTTCAAAATTTTTGCAATATTTTTTCGGCTTTTGATATAAAAACATCAACAAGGCATTTTGCATTTGGTTAAACAAAAAAAGAGAGTTGCCGGTTAAGACAACTCTCTTTAAGCTGATATTTCGTCGATTCTTTTATGAACCGAGATATGACTTGAGCAGACGGCTCTTCTGACCTTTAAGCCGACGGATGGCTTTTTCTTTAATCTGGCGCACACGCTCGCGTGTGAGGTCGAATTTCGCACCGATTTCCTCAAGAGTCATCTCCTGACAACCAATGCCGAAGAACATCTTGAGTATCTCACGCTCACGCTCATGGAGCTGACGCAGCGCGCGATCGACTTCATTCGAGAGCGACTCCTGATTGAGGGTCGCGTCGGCCATAGGCGAATCATCGTTCGTCAGCACGTCGAGGAGGCTGTTGTCCTCGCCTTCGACAAAGGGGGCGTCGACTGAGATGTGACGGCCCGAGACTTTGAGTGTGTCGGCGATTTTTTCAACGGGGACATCGAGTGTTTCTGCAAGTTCCTCGGGCGACGGACGGCGTTCGTTCTCCTGCTCGAATTTCGAGAGAGCCTTGCTGATCTTGTTGAGCGAGCCTACTTGATTGAGCGGCAGACGAACAATGCGCGACTGCTCGGCAAGTGCCTGAAGAATAGACTGGCGAATCCACCAGACGGCGTATGATATGAATTTGAATCCACGTGTCTCGTCAAATTTACGTGCTGCTTTTATCAGACCGAGATTACCTTCGTTGATAAGGTCGGGCAACGACAGACCTTGATTCTGATATTGTTTTGCCACCGACACGACAAATCGCAGGTTTGCGCGGGTGAGTTTTTCGAGGGCGGCCTGATCGCCCTGACGGATGCGCTGGGCGAGTTCTACTTCTTCTTCTACCGTGATAAGATCCTCACGACCGATTTCCTGAAGATACTTGTCAAGCGAGGCGCTCTCACGGTTAGTAATCGACTTTGTAATCTTAAGTTGCCTCATGTTTCGCTATAAACGTTTATATTACTGCAATAATCATGCAAAGTTACGTAATTTTATTCAATTCTCATCTATTATAACGCATTTTCGCTGAATTTATTTATAAACATATCTTAATCAGGCGTATGCAAAAGAGAAATATACTTAAAACCGGAGGCTGTCCGACTCATCCGTTGTCGACATCTACGGTGACGACTGTGACATTATCGGCGCCGCCCGCGCGGCAGGCCGCCGAAACAATATCCGAAGCCGCTGCCGGTGACGCCGATACGACCGCAGTCTCGTCATCGTCGAGCATGTCACAGAGACCGTCCGAACAGATGACATAACGGTCGCCGGCGGCGATGCGCGACGTGACATCCGTCACATCGATAAATGACTCCTGCAGGCCTATGGCGTTATAAATCACATTCGACGGCTGCGACATGTCGCCTGTAAGCCGCCGCAGAGAGTGGTCGACCGTCATTTGTTTGAGAAAACCGTCGCGCAGACGATATACACGGCTGTCGCCGGCATTGACCAGCAGGACATGGCCGTCGATAAAAATAAATCCGGTCAGAGTCGTCCCCATCGAGGCGAGTCGGCTGTCAGTCGAGGCCGCCGTGAGCATTTCGGCTGTCACCTCAGCGAGCCAACGTGTTTTTATCGCAGCGATTATCTCTTCTGCCGCGATGTCGTGAGGCAACGCCGCAATAAAAGCGTCAAGCGAACGAAGCGCCATCTCAGAGGCAACCTCGCCTCCCTCATAACCGCCCATGCCGTCGGCGACGACAGCACAGAAGCGCGACTCGGGCGACAGGGTCACAGGGGGCAGCTCGTCGGCGACATCGCGGTAAAAGGCACCGACAAGCAGGGCCATGTCTTCGTTATTCTCCCTGACCATCCCGGCCGACGAGGCCACTGTAAAATGCAGTTTCATTTGACGACGAAATTATAGGTCTTCGCAAATTTGACATTATCCCCCGCCGTTAACGCCACAGGCTGCCCGGGCTGACACTTGAAACCATTGACAGTCGTGCCGTTGCGCGAGCCAAGATCGGTGATATACCATTTGCCTGCGGTGAATGACAGAGAGGCATGACGCCCCGAGATATAAATGAGCGAGCCGAGCTGGGCGACATAATCGCCAGTCGTGCGTCCGATGACAGCACCGTCAGCCAACGTCAGCGATACAGCCGGATTGTCGCACACAAGCGATAGAACCGCAGACGCGATAATCTTGTCTGACCCGTCGGACTTGTCTGACTTGACTGACCTGTCGGACACGTCCGATTTCTCAGACTCTGTCTGCCCGGCCCTGACGAGTTCGCCACCGCACGAGGCGCAGCGCTTTCCGGCGCCCTTACCGAATTTTTTACACTTGGGGCATATATACAGCTCAGCGCCACATTGGTCGCAGAAGACACTGTCGTCTTCTATCATGGCTTTACAACTATAGCATGGGGTTAGATTTGGCATATTGTCTTGGCATTTAATGTTATCAGTCAATTGCATCGAGGAGGATGAAGGCGGCCCAGTAGCGCGGGTTCTCCCAGCCGGGAGTCTCGCGGACTATTTGTTTGGCGCGTTCGAGAGCGGTGTGTTTGTCTGTGGCGGCGATTCCGGAGGAGCTGTCACCGAGCCAGTGACGGTAGAATTCTGTTATGAGACGACAGGTGGCATCGTCGTCAACTTTCCAAAGCGACATCAGTATCGAGTTGACGCCGGCCTTCTTAAAACCGCGCTGCAGGCCGAAGACGCCATCGCCGGTAACCTGACCGAGACCTGTCTCGCAGGCCGACAGCACAGCGATGTCGACGTTCTCGAGGTCGAGGCGCGCGATTTCGGCGGCGGTCAGGATGCCGTCGTCGATGTCCGACGGGATGTCTTCGAGTCCGAGATAGCGGTTGGCGGCGCCGGCCATGAGCAAGCCCGAGCGTTCGAGGGCTATGTCTTCGGCTGTCAATGTCTCTGACTGTCCCGCAGCGCTGATGCCAGACACACCGTCGTCGGCGACAAAAAAGCCGTGGGTGCTGATATGGAATATGCTGCCGTAGCGGCCCGACAGCGCCTTGATTGACGACTCGGTGCCTTCGGCGCCGGTTTTGAGCAAAGGCTCCCGGCCGGTGACTTTTTTATAGAAGTCAGACACGGCCTCGACCTCGACGAGCGCGCCTTTGAGTTCGGGTATCACGACGTCGCCTTTTCGCGAGACTCGCGCCGAGAGCAGATTGTCAGCGTTGAAACCGCGTTCGCGCAGCTCGGGATAGCGTCCGGCGTCGGCAACCATGCTGTCGACGTCCATGTCATATTTGAGACCGCCGTAGATGGTCGCCGCACGGTCCTTACCCTTGCCGCGGCGCGCCCTGACGAGCTCGCGCGTCGAGCTCAGACGATAGAATTCTGGCTTCGAGGGCAGGATGCCGTCGCTGACGGGCAGCGACTCGAGAGCCACCGAGCATAGAGCACCCTGGGGCACGAAGTAGACTTCGGTGCAGCCGGCGATATCGTCGGCAAACGTCTTGAAGAACTTGTCGGTAAACTCTCGGTCGGCGAACATCAGGTCGTTGGTGATGAAATCATGGTCGCCCTTGCAGACCTCGCGCAGCACGGGCAGCTTCGAGTCTTTGGTGAGGATAAGGGCAATTAGCGCGCTGATGCTGTCGCCCATCTCATAGTCGACAAACTCGATGGCGGCGGCTCTGCGCGGCAAAGCCTTGCGCACCTGTTGCCAGGTTGTCTTCGGCAGCCGCCAGTCGTTGCCTGTCGTCTCGCCGATGCGGTCGAGGAGCTGACGCTCAAGCGTCGAGACCTCGCCGGTGACTTCGGCGATATTGCGTTTGAAATCCTCGGTCTGTGATTCATCCGCGGTTGTTTCAGACTGGGCGACAAGACGTTTGAGAAGGTCTTTCTTGAACATCCAGTCGCCGTAGGTCAGGCGCACGTCTTCGGGCGACTTCTGCACGATATCCGTTATCGATTTGTCAGCGGTAAACAGCAGGCCGTTCGAGAAGAGCATCGCGTCGTAGAGCAGACCGTTCATCTCGGTGTCACGCAGACGGGTGGCTGTCACGTGTGGCAGCGTCGCGCGGTAGAATCCGAAGTTCGAGTTCCAGAAGTCGGCGCGCTGCGCCGCCGTCAGCGTCAGTATGTTATTCGAAATATAATCGCAGCCTATGTTATAGGCCCGGCGGAAGTTCTCGATTGCGCCCTGCTTGTCACCGAGCATCATCTTTGCCTCGGCGGCATACACGACAGGCTCGACGAGCGACACCGAGCTTTTGCCATAGAGATCCTTACCAATGCCGATGGCAGCTTCGGCATCTTCAAGAGCTTTATCATATTCACCGCAAGCCGAATAGACTTTAGCCCTCATCAGACGGTCATCGTAATTATTGACCCACAGATTAAGTAAACCGGCATAGATACGGGCCATCTCAAGATCGCCCTCATATAAGTAATACTGAGTTCTAAGCCGCGACGGCATTGAATTGTCGATATTATACATCCCTTTCATCGATTCGACAACCGACTCAATCGCGTCTATGTCAGAGAGACAGCCGCCTTTGTCACCGCTGTGGTATTTTGGCCATATATCTGCCACGAGATTCAAAAACAACATGAGTTTGTTGTCACCACATTGTTCAGCCTGCATCTGCCTGCATTTTTTACGGTATTCGGCCGCCACCGATGTCTGACCCATTTTTGAATACAGGTCGCCGAGTGCACTATAAATCACCGCAGCCCCTAACATATTGTCAGTATTTGTCCGGGTCACATAGTCGACAGCTTTAAGCAGCATTTTTTCAGCCTCGGCAAAACGGTTGAGCCTGGTATATATAATGCCGGCTGTTACATAAGTTGCCGATGGATTCAGTATGTTGGTACCGTCTCCTATAGTCTCGACTGCCTTTTCTATGTAATCTGCCGCTTCGCTCATGATCCATTGGGTGTTCTTTATTGTAGCAAGCGAGGTATATGCATCAACAACAGTGGCGCGATTGGCTTCGAGGACACTGCGCGGAGTCTGCTTCAGTGTTTTGAGAATAACTTCGGCAGCAGCCTGAGGTTTGACATTAATCAACAATCTGGCACCGCTGATAATATTCGCAAAGTGCTCGGGGTCGTCGGCGCGATATATCATATTGGCGATATCAATCATATCCTCGCCGTATGAGGCCGCCATGTCAATGCGCGAAAGATCGCCGGTCTGTTCGAGATAAATTGATGCAAGCTTCAGCACTGTGAGATATTGCGATGAATATTTGCCATATTTTTCAACAGTTGATAATGTCATCGGGCCGATTTCGTCACGGGCATCCTCACTGCGACCGAGTGCAATCAGCATCATAAGGCGGTTGTTCATAGCCTCGAAGGTGTTGAAATCGGGATAATCACGGGCTGACTCAAGAAGTTTTTCATTGACTTGGAGAGCCTCGTCAAAACGCATCCTTTTCATCAGCACAAGATAGACATTCCCGTAAATTTTCAGTTTCATCAGCTTTGCAATCTCGGTGTCGCCCGCGCAGATGTCAGACAGACGCCGCTGCAACGCCTCGGCTTCAGCCTCATTCTCACTGTCGGTGAGCAACAGCGACAGCAGCTCGGTCGCGGCGTCGACATAGGTGTAAAGCATCGGCGCACCGCCACGCTCGAAGAGTTCGACCGACTCGCGCAGCTTTGCAATCGCCACCGCGTTATCATTTTTCCCGTTATAGCAAACGGCTTCTTCTTTTAATATATGAGCCAGGTCGTTATTATTAAAATTACGAGGATAGGCTTTGATGACATCGCGGGTCTCCGCGAGTCTGGCTAATGCGGCCTCATATTTGCCGGTGCGGGACTCCATAGCAGCCAGACCGAGGAGCGCGTCGTAATACTGCCTGGCATAGCGTTCCTTATTCTTGCCGATAAATCTCAGCGTCTCCTTATAGCACTCTTTTGCCTGTTCAAAATTACGCTGACCGTCATAGCAACGGCCAAGAGCAAAGTATGCCAGCGCCGCGTCAATGTCATTTTGCCGGTCGACAAATGTGTCGAGGCTCTTGTGCAGCCGTACTTTCGCTTCCTGCCAGTCCCCAAGATTGAGATAAGCCAGCCCGGCGTTATAAATCAGTCTGGCGCGCCCATATTCGTCACTTACCTTGTCAAGGGCATATTCGGCCAGCGACGCCGCCTCTTTACTCTTCATTGAGCCGAGGTAAAACTCTGTTATATAAAGAACAATCGGCGCGGCCTCGGTCACATCCTCGCCTTCAAGAGCGCGATAAGCGTTTTCGACATCAGCCGCGAGTCTCATGGCTGTGTCGTAATCGCCTTTACCGGTATAATAGCGCATCATAAAACCGAATGTCTCCTTGAGCGCAAATGACTGTCCGACAATCTCGTCCCCGACAATCTGCCACGCCTTATCGGCCTCGCGTTTCGCAGCCTCAGCATCGCCGGCAGCCTCAGCCATTATCGCGTCAAACAGATAGCCGTCAGCGTTCCAGCCTTTTGTCGTTACCTTGTCGGATATTGCGCGGCATGTCTCTTTTATACTTTCATTGTAGCTCTTGCATTTCCTGATATTGCCGAGCCCGAATTCATAGCCTGCCAGCATGGAATATGCCTCTTTGACATACTGGTTTGCCGGACCTATAAGCTCAATTTCAAGCTTCAGCAAGCGCTCGAGCAGCGAAACGGCGACATTGTAATCATGCGCGTCAGCGAGCCGCAGCGCACATTCTATCAGCTGCGGCATCTTGTCCTTGGTACGGTCGACCGGCTCGAGTTCATAGTAATATTTATCATGCTTTCGGGCCGACTCGATATCGCCGGCTTTGTAATAGCTCGACGCAATCCAGCCTTCTACAAAACTTAGATTATACAAGTTCCGGGGCGACTCTGATTTATCGAGCTCGAGAACTTCGATAAAGGTCTCGGCGGCTTTTTTATAATCGCCGGCGTTATACAGATCCTTACCTTTCGCGTAAAGCGCGACACTCTCAGGTGACTGCGCGACCATAAGCAATGGCAGGAATGTGAGAAGCAGAATCAGATGTAGTTTTTTCATAATAATCACAAAGATACACATAATATGGTAAAAAATATGACTTATAAGACACAAATTAATTTCCGCGACTTGGTGAAAATCTTTATCTTTGCCGCAAATTAACCCGAATCAAAAATGAAACGACTGACAAAACCTATCGCGCTCCTGATTTTTGCTATCCTGAGCATGGCAGCAATGACTACACAGGCCCAGATTACGAAGGGCGAGAAATCGTTCGGCCCCAAAGTGGGTTATATAAGCAAAAACACGTCGGCAGTGGCCGGCCTCGTCTTCAGATATTCGTTCAGCGACCATATCAGAATCGCGCCCGAACTGAGCTACGCCTTCAAGCACAACGACCTTGACGCTTTTATGTTTGACCTCAATGTCAACATACCCTTCGGTATAATAGGAGCCGAACGGGTCGCCCTATATCCTCTCGCAGGCATGAACTACTCATCGTGGAACCGCCATACCGACAAGACCCAGCAGGAACTCGACGACGACGTCTCGACACGTCGCAACCGCTTCGGCCTAAACCTCGGCGCAGGCTTCGAACTCAAATGCAGCGAGACCGTCAAGCTCAACCTCGAGGCCAAATACTGCTTCATAAAAGGTTACTCGTCGACAATGATAACCCTCGGATTCGGATATATCTTCTAAACAAATGTCTGTCACGATATTAGGAATAGAGTCGTCTTGCGACGACACCAGCGCCGCCGTCATCCGCGACGGCATCTTGCTCAGCAATGTCATAGCCTCGCAGAGCGTCCACGAAGAATACGGAGGCGTCGTGCCCGAACTGGCCTCACGCGCCCATCAGCAGAATATCGTCCCCGTCGTCGACACGGCCCTCCGCCGCGCCGGCATTGACAAGCACGACCTCTCGGCCATCGCCTTCACCCGCGGGCCGGGCCTGCTCGGCTCGCTCCTCGTCGGCACAAGCTTTGCCAAAGGCATGTCGCTCGGCCTGCGTGTGCCCATCATCGACGTCAACCATCTCCACGGCCACGTGCTGTCGCACTTTGTCAGACGCGAAGCCGACGACGAGGTGCCCGGCTATCCCTTTCTCTGCCTGCTCGTCTCGGGCGGCAACTCCCAGCTGATACTTGTCAGGAACTATAACGACATGGAAGTCATCGGACGCACCATCGACGACGCCGCCGGCGAAGCCTTCGACAAATGCGCCAAAGTGATGGGACTTCCCTACCCCGGCGGCCCCCACATCGACCGTCTCGCCGCCGAAGGCGACCCGAAGAAATTCAAGTTCGCCAAACCCCATATCGACGGACTCGACTACAGTTTCAGCGGCCTGAAGACCTCGTTTCTCTACACCCTGCGCGACGCCACACGCCTCGACCCTGACTTTATCGAAAAAAACAAAGCCGATCTGGCCGCATCGCTTCAGGCGACAATCATCGACATCCTGCTCGACAAACTCAAGAAGGCTGTCGACCAGACCGGCGTCACCACAGTCGCCATCGGCGGAGGCGTCTCGGCCAACTCGGGCGTCCGCACCGCCGTCGCCGACTTCTGCCGTAGTCGCGGCATCAGGGCTTTCATCCCCGAACGCGCCTTCACAACCGACAACGCCGCGATGGTGGCGATAGCCGGTTATTACAAATATCTCGATAAACAATTCTGCAGCTACAGCGAGACGCCATACGCCCGCGTGACTGTCTGACACTACACCCATGAAACTTTCTATAGTCGTCATCGGCGACGAGCTGCTTCTCGGCCGCGTCACCGACACCAACTCGGGCTTCATAGCCCGCCACTTCGACACCCTCGGCTGGGAAATAGCATCCGTCGAGACCGTCGGTGACACCAGAGAGGCTATATCTTCGGCCATCAAACGCGCCATGGAATGCAGCAGCCTCGTCATAACCACCGGCGGACTCGGACCGACCAAAGACGACATCACCAAAGGCGTGATGACTGAAATTTTCGGCGGCGAACCAATAAAAAACGCCGAAGTTCTCGACAACATCATCAACGTCTTCAACCTTCGCGGCCTCAAGATGAACCCGCTCACAGCCGACCAGGCCATCGTGCCCTCAAGCTGCCGCGTCATACAGAACCGTCTCGGCACAGCGCCCATCATGGTCTTCGAGCGCGACGGCCGCATGTTAATAGCCATGCCCGGCGTACCCTTCGAGACCGAAGGCATGCTCGTCAGCGCCGTCATACCCGAGGTCATAGCCCGTTTTCAGCCCGACACGGCCATCGCCCACCGCACGGTCATCGCCACCGGCATCACAGAGTCGGCGCTCGCAAAGCTTCTTGAAGAATTCGAGGAATCGCTTCCCGCCGGATTTCATTTAGCCTACCTGCCGACGCCGGGCTTCATACGCCTGAGGCTCGACGGCGTCGGCAAAGACGCCTCGACCGTTGACAGTCTCATCGACAGTTACTCCGAGCGCTTGAAAGAGACTCTCGGCAGCCTGATGCTCTACGACGGCGACGGCACCCCGGCTGAAATCGTCCTCACATATCTTCGCCGCCACGGTCTGACAATGGCTACCGCCGAGAGCTGCACCGGCGGCAACATCGCCCATAAAATAACAGAGATTGCGGGCTGCAGCGACAGCTATGTCGGCTCGGTCGTCAGCTATTCCAACGACGTCAAGGCCAATCTCCTCGGCGTCAGCCGAGACGACCTTGAGCGATATGGAGCCGTCAGCCGCGAAGTCGTCGAGCAGATGGCCGCGGGCGTCTGCCGTGCCACAGGGGCCGACTGCTCGGTAGCGACATCGGGCATTGCCGGACCCGGAGGAGGCACTCCCGACAAGCCCGTCGGCACAGTCTGGACCGCCGTATGCGTCAAAGGTCATGTGACATCGCGCCTGCTCAAGCTCCCCGGCAACCGCAGCCGCGTCATCGAACGCGCCACCAACGACGTCCTCATCGCCCTCGCCCAAACCCTCAGGGCATTATAAAAAAAATAGCTAAAACAGCATCTCTGCCATCTTAGCTATTATAGCTATATCAGCCACCTCACTATCAAAGAATAAGCATCGCGTCTCCGTAGGCGCCGAAGCGGTAGCCTTCTTTGACTGCGACGTCGTAAGCCTTAAAGAGCTTTTCGTAGCCGGCAAAGGCCGTCGTCATCATCAGCATCGTCGAGTATGGCAGATGGAAATTGGTGACAAGAGCGTCTGTGACCGTGAAGTCGTATGGCGGGAAAATGAATTTGTTTGTCCAGCCTTCGTAGGTCTTCATGTGGCCGCCCATGCTGACAGCCGTTGCGATGCCGCGGAGCACCGAAGTGCCGATGGCGCAGACACGATGGTCTGTGTCTTTGGCGTGATTGACCGTGTCAACCAGCTTCTGCGATGCCTCCATCTGCTCAGAGTCCATGCGGTGTTTGGTGAGATCCTCGACGTCGATTTCCCGGAAGTTGCCCAGGCCGCTGTGAACGGTGATGAAAGCCTGTTCTACACCTTTGATCTCAAGACGTTTGAGAAGCTCGCGCGAGAAGTGGAGTCCGGCCGCAGGAGCCACGACAGCACCCTCGCGGGCGGCGAAGATACACTGATAATCATCGGCATCCTGTTCGTTGGGCTCACGCTTGATATATTCGGGCAGCGGAGTGTGACCCAGAGCATATAGCGCTTTCTTGAATTCTTCATGCGAACCGTCGTAGAGGAAACGAAGGGTGCGGCCGCGCGAGGTCGTATTGTCAATCACCTCGGCCACCATCGACTCATCGTCGCCGAAATAAAGCTTGTTGCCGATGCGTATTTTTCGCGCCGGTTCGACAAGAACGTCCCACAACTTATTGTCTGCGTTAAGTTCACGAAGCAGAAACACTTCGATGCGGGCGCCGGTCTTTTCTTTGTTACCATAAAGAAGCGCCGGGAAGACCTTGGTGTCATTAAAGACCATAACATCTCCCTCATCGAAATACTGAAGAATTTCTTTAAATTGGCGGTGTTCAATCTCGCCGGTATTGCGATGGAGAACCATCATGCGTGCCTCGTCGCGGTTAGGCACCGGATACTGGGCTATGAGATTTTCGGGTAACTTGAATTTAAATTGTGATAGCTTCATTTCTACTGTGTTATTTCTTATCAGTCTATGTAATTCAATTGTTTTTATAGTCGTCGGGCATCTCTATGACGACTGTCTTTATAAGCTCGACAGCGGCGTCGACACTGAGACAGTCGGCTATAGTGACGTCTCCCACACGTGTGCGCCTCAGGGCTGTCAGATGCCCCCCTGATCCGAGGGCCTCGCCGATGTCGCGGGCAAGAGCGCGGATATAGGTGCCTTTGCTGCAGACGACTCTTATCGTGATTTCTGTCGGCTTGAAATCGAGCAGTTCGATTTCGTCGATGACGAGTATTTTTGGTTTAAGAGTCACCTCCTGCCCTTGGCGGGCCATGCGGTAAGCCCGGTCACCGCCAATCTTGCAGGCCGAGAAAGCCGGGGGTATCTGCTCGATGGTTCCCGTAAAACGTGTGAGCGCCTGTTCGACCGCCGCGCGGGTGATGTGATCTGTGGGGTACGTGGCGTCAATTTCGGTCTCGAGGTCGAACGACGGTGTAGTGGCTCCGAGAGCTATTGTCGCGATATACTCTTTGACGCCGGTCTGCAGCTCGTCGATGCGTTTGGTGGCTTTGCCGGTGCAGACAACCATAACGCCCGTAGCGAGAGGGTCGAGTGTGCCGGCATGACCTACCTTGAGCTTCTTGACGCCGAGACGGCGCGTCAGAGCACCGCGCAGGCGTTTGACAGCGTCAAACGAGGTCCAGCCCAGGGGTTTGTCGATATATAGCAGTTCGCCGCTAAGGAAATCCATGCAGTATGATATTTGCTTATCAATGAGTCAGCGACCAGCCGATACACAAAGCGCCGGCGAGCACGCAATAGACGGCAAACCAGACGAGTTTGCCTTTCTTTACAATCGAGAGCATCCATTTGCAGGCAAGACAGCCGACGATAAACGACGCGAGGAAGCCGACGAGAAGCGCCACCGGGTCGACAGCGGCAGCTGCTGTCTGGCCGACAGTTGCCGGGTCGGGCATGAGCATATCCTTGAGATCGAGCAAGCCTTTGCCGAGAATCGGGATGATGACCATGAGGAACGAGAACTGCGCCACTTTCTCACGGTTGTCACCGAGGAGGATGCCGGTCGCAATCGTTGTGCCCGAACGCGAGAGACCCGGCAGAACGGCGATAGCCTGCCCGCAGCCGATGATGAATGCGTCGAGCCAGGTTATATCACGCCCCTGCGGACCCGAAGGATTAAGCAGAGCCTCGCGTGTGCGGGTGAAATAGGCGAAACAAAGCAGTGCGGCAGTCACAAGCAGACAGATACCGACAACCACAAGGTTGCCCTCAAAGAATTTCTCTATCTGTTTTTCGAGCAGCACGCCGACGATGCCGACGGGAATGCACGAAACAAGAATCTTGCACACATAATAGAAATTGTTGTCTCGCTTGAATGTGAAAAACGATTTCACCAGCGGCCAGAACTCATGCCAGAGTACGACGATGGTGCTGAGCACCGTGGCGACGTGGAGCATCAGGTCAAGCTCCATTGCAACGCCTCCGTCGAGATCCTGTCCGAGAATCTGACGCGAAATCTCGAGATGTCCGCTTGACGAAACAGGCAGATACTCCGTGAGTCCCTGCACTATACCTAAAATAAGGGTGTCTAACCAATCCATTGCTTAATCTTTTTTGTCTTTGGGTCTGATAATGATGGCCACAGCCATGGCGACAAAGCCGAGGAATGCGATGCATGGTCCGACGACGATGCGGCGTGCGCTGAAGATGTCGGGATTGAACTCGTCTGCGGTCGACGGAGCGCCGAGCATCAGCAGGAAGCCGATGACAATCATCACCCCGGCGACGGCCATGGCGATGAAGTTGACACGTGTAAGCGGCAGGGCACTGTGCTCTTCTTTTATCAGAGTCTGTTTCTTTTCGTTCATTATATTGGAAACCTTAAAATGCTGAATTCTTTTATTTCATAAACATATCGTCGTAGTCTGAGCGCAGATAGCGGTTTGTCGCCAAAGCCGACGCGGTGGCGCAGATGGCGACGCCGGCGACGATGATTCCGGCATAGACTGGCAGGCAGCGGGTAAAGGTCAGCGCCTCTGCGACAAGCGCGTCGAGACTGCCGGCATAGAGCTGCACGGCTATGACGGCAATTACTGCCACGAGGGCGGCGATAAGACCGTTGACAACGCCGGCGACGATAAACGGGCGGCGCACAAACGAGCCCGTCGCACCGACGAGTCGCATCGTGTAGATTATGAAGCGACGAGAGTAGATTGCCAGATGCACTGTATTATATATGAGTACCACCGACACGACAAGGAAGACGGCGGCGACGAGCAGCATGATCAGGGTAAGTCGTTTTACCGTAGCATTGATGGCGTTGACAAGGCCGGCCTCGGTGTCGACGGTCTCGACCGAAGGCAGTTTCTCGAGCGCGGCGACGATGGCCGCGATACTGTCGGCGTCGGCATTGGCCGGCGTCACCTTGACATCAAACTCGGCGCTGTAGGGGTTTACGTCAATCAACTCGGTGATGTCGTCGCCGATATATTCGCTCTCTGACGCGAGAATGTCCTCGGCCGACGAGTAGACAAACGATGCCGTCGACGGCAGGGAGATGACGGTCTGTTTCATACGGTTGACGTCGGCGTCGGGCGCGCCGGGAACCATTCTGACTATATAGCCGAGATTACCGCGCAGCATATCGACGCCGCGACTGCCGGCGATAGTCGTCAGGGCAAGCACACCGAGAATCATCAGCACCAGGGCGACGCTGATGATTGAAGTCAGTTGTGAGCCGAATGTAGATATGCGGGTTGAACGTTTTTTTGTCATTATTGTCACGGAGGCAACGTGAAAAGCCGTACCTGCCAAATTTGCCGCAAAATTAATACAATCGCGAGCCCTTGTCAAGTGTTTTTTGTCTTTTTTGCACTTCCATGCGTTTTCCATGCGTTTTTAAGCCACTGCTGCTGTCCGGCGCACATCAGAATTTACCTAAAAATAGGTATTTCCCACAAATGGGATTTTCGGTAATTTTGCGCCCTAAAAAGAGAACCTGATGAAATACTTACTATTAACTATTTCCGCTGCGTTGCTGACAGTCGTAGAGGCTTTCGGTATCACCATCAAAGGAAAAGTAATTGACGCCCACAGCGGCGAACCTATTTCGTTTGCGAGTGTAGCTTTAGCCGGCACAGAGATTGCCGCTATGACCGACGACAACGGCCTTTTTGAACTCGAGACACCTCGCTCAGGCGACTTCGTCATCCGCGCCACTATGGTCGGCTATGACCCCGCCGAACAGAAAGTCGACCTCACAAACGGGCGTCCCGGCAGCATCGTCATCACAATGCGCCAGAGCAATGTCGATATGGACGAACTCGTCGTCTCGGCCAACCGCAACGTCGTGCGACGCTGCGAAGCCCCGGTCGTCGTCGGCGTCATCAGCACCAAACTTTTCAACATGGTCAACTCGGCCGACCTCGCCCAGTCGCTCGACTACCAGACAGGCCTCCGTGTTGAGAACAACTGCCAGAACTGCGGCTTCCCGCAGCTGCGCATCAACGGCCTCGAAGGCCCCTACACCCAGGTGCTCATCAACAACCGGCCTGTCGTCAGCTCGCTCTCGGGCGTCTACGCCCTCGAGCAGATGCCGGCCAACATGATCGAGCGCATCGAGGTTGTCCGTGGCGGCGGCTCGGCCCTCTTCGGCGCGAACGCCGTCGGAGGCACAGTCAACGTCATCACGAAAGAACCCATAAACGACCGCATCGAGGCCGGCTACAGCATGTCGAACTTCAACGGCAAGACCTGGGACAAAAACGTCACAGCCAACGCCACGGTCGTCGACGACGACGGCCACTACGGCATCTCACTCTTCGAGAGCTACCGCCACCGCTCGCCATACGACCACGACGGCGACGGATTCTCGGAAATAGGTAAACTCAGTCTCAACACCCTCGGCTTCAACGGCTTCTACCGTCTTCATCAGACCGCCCGCATAGGCGTCGAATACCACAACACCCACGAATTCCGCCGCGGCGGCAACAAATTCGACCTCGAGCCATTCCAGACCGACATCACCGAACAGACCCACCACTACATCAACAGCGGCGGCGTCAACTACAACCAGAACTGGCGCGACTACAAATACCGCCTCAACGCCTACGCCTCGGCCCAGCACATCGACCGCAACAGCTACTACGGCGCC
>USIN01000018.1 GCA_900554715.1 uncultured Bacteroidales bacterium | reverse complement strand
AACTCCCGGAGGGAGGTTCATCAACTGTGAGGAAAGCCTTCGAGTGCCACCATTAGCGAATGTCAGAGAACTGATGCGGGCCGCTCATGAGATTGAACTTAGCGAAGAAAAGCATCTGTTGCCGTCAAAGAAGTGGCTGGCACAACTGCTGCATCCGGGAACGTCCCTCGGCGGTGCGCGCCCGAAAGCATCTGTTATTGATGAGAACGGCAGTCTGACGGTTGCCAAGTTCCCTTCGCGTAAAGATGATTATGACATTGCCCAATGGGAACATTTCTGTCATGTGATGGGGCGCAAAGCCGGACTGAATGTTGCCGAGACACGGATAATCGACGGCGGAGGCTATCATATACTTCTTTCAAAACGCTTCGACAGAAACAGCGACGGCAGACGGATACATTTTGCGTCTGCATTGACTTTGCTCGGGCTTACGGACGGCGACAACGCTTCAACGGGTTATGGCTATACTGACATTGTCGATTTCATAATTCAGCACGGAAGCAATGTCGAAAAAAACTTAGAGGAACTATATCGCCGCGTGGCATTCTATATCATTGTCGGCAACTCCGACGACCATTTCCGAAATCACGGTTTTCTATTGACTCGCAAAGGCTGGGAGCTATCTCCGGCATACGATATCAACCCGACGCTTGCAGATAATCAAAGTCTGCTGATAAACCGTTCTACAAGTGAATCTAATCTTGATATTCTGTTGTCGTCAGCCACAGAATATATGCTGCCGGCAATTAAAGCCCGAAATATCATCGACGACGTAAAAAAAACGATGAAATCATGGCGGACAGAGGCCTCCTGACTTCGTCATTGCGTACCCCAAAAATCATCTTCAAATAAAGGGGCAATGCGTTGATGCCGTTTCATGAGCATAGTTCTGGAGATGGTCTGCTTGTTATGAGGCAAAGCCAACTGTATTGTAACTATGGTCTGGGCAAGAGCCAGGACTTTGTCGACACTCATATTGATGTTGGCAAGTTTCAGCAACCGTTCCAGTTCCTTATAGACTTTCAGGGCCACGAAGCAAATACAGACGTGCGCCTCGATGCGTCTTCGTGTGAAGTGGAACATCGGACGTATCTCGATTTTGGATTTGGATATTCTGAAAGCCCTCTCCACATGCCACAGATTGTGGTAGGCAGCATACACCTCTGATGCCGGTATATCCGTATTGGTGAGATAACCTTTCAAGCCGTCCCATTTTGCATCGGATTCAAGTTTGTCGTAGTCAATGGTCACTTTTACATCGCCTTCCATTGAGAGAAACTTGTTATAGCCGCGCTTGTTTATATGCTCCTTGGAGAGTGTGCCCCTTCGGTATGCCTTTTCAAGCCTGCGGACACCTTTCTCTCGGTTATATGCGTCCTTGCGGGCACGGTCATAGGTATATCCAACCAATAACCTTTTGCCGTCTCCCTTGTCGTATTCAACCATCTGACTGTCGTTCTTGGGCTGGCCGAGTATCCATTCCTTTATGATCTTGCTCTCGTTCTTTATTTTCGCGCCTATGATGTACTTGTAGCCGTTGGCTTCGAGGTCGGCGATATTGTCTGAGTTCATAAGACCGGAGTCCGCCACGACAATAAAGTCTTCCAATTCATATTTGCGGACAAACTCAGTCACGACCGGAAGCATCGTATGTCCCTCGTATTTGTTGCCCTCGTGGATGCAATAGGCCAACGGATAACCGCCGATACTTACCAGAAGTCCCAATATGATTTGAGGGTTCTTGTGACGTCCTTCCTTGGAGAATCCAGTCTTGCGCAGCTCGTCCTCATAGTCTGCCTCAAAATAAAGCGTGGTGACATCATAAAACAGCACTCCGATATGACCTCCCAATATCTTCCGGGTATGCTCAACGCTAATGTTCTGAACTATACGGTGCTGACTGTCGCTTAGCTTGTCGAGGTACCGGTAAATCTTTGACAGGCTGACGTCTTCGTCAAAATGATTCTTGAGATACTCCACCGTGGCAGATTTGCTCGCCGGATAGGACAAACGCGCTTTGACCAGCTTACGGAATATCTCATCGTCAATGCGGTTGAATCCGACATTGTCAAACACACGGTCAAGAATCAGATCTGCTCCATTGATGGTAATGTTTGTGATGCTTGACAGAAGACGTTCTGCTTCCATACGTTCCAGCTCACACTTACGACGTTCTTCCCCGAACAGGTCAAGCTGGGGATGTCTGCGCTCCTGCTCCCTCTCAATCCATTCCTTGCCCTGCATCACTAAGGATTCAATTTTTGATTCATCGGAAGAAATACCAATAGTAATAAGTTCCGTGTACTTGCCGGAGAGTTTTTCCGCAACAACTACACTGACAGTTCCTGAGCGATTCCTCTTTTTCTTCACAAACATATCAAAACTACTTTGCGTACCCCAAATCAGGGTACGCAAAATTAGTAATAATTTATATATGACGCAATTATAAAATTATATGTTTAAGAGTGACGAAGTCAGGAAAAAAACGATGAAATCATGGCGGACAGAGGCCTGCAGGCTCGGAGTGCCCCAGCGCGACATCGATATGTTCGCGCCTCGGTTTGACAGATGGCTATTGATGTAGTGATCTGCGGGGTGAGGCGGCGAAACGCACCTGGGAGTTGTGCGAGGGGAAATTAAGACGTAGTATCGAATTGTTGTTTTCAATAGTGGCGTTGGTTTCGCCGGGAGCCGGAGAGCCGGTGGCGTCAAACCATACGAGGTCGAAGTGACCGATAAATGGCGTCGCTTTCAGACGGCCTTTTATCATCAGCGGCTGCCAGTTTTTGTTCTTGACACGTGCGCCTCCGAGATAGACGATGTCATAGCCGCCTTTGCCGTCGGAGACTGTCGCGAGTGTGTAATTGCCGCCGACGGTGAAGATGCGTTGGTCGGTGTCGCGGTCGAGATAATTCCAGACGCGTTCATAGGGGTCGGTCGAGCCGGCGATATAATCGTTGAGTGCGTCGACGCTGTCAAACGAGGCGTGTGAAATGGCTGAGGCGACCGTAGATTCGATAGTGTGACGCAGAATTTTCACCTTGTTGTCGGAAATCATGCCGAAGATGCCGTTTGTGAGGTCGACGCCGACAGGGAAGGCGGTGAGCGATGTTTTCTGACCGACATAAACGGTGGAACTGTCGGCCGTGCAGCGCAATATCACAGACCAACGGCAGTCTGAGCCGTCGGCGGTGCCTTCGATGCGGTCGCGGCGTATAACGGTGTCGCCCCCGGCGTCATGGTGGCCTGACAAGACAGAGACGGGAGCGGTGATATCGGTGTCGAAGCGGTTTTCACCGTTATTGACGATGACGAAGTCATAGCTGTCACCGGTGACGTTATAGGCCAGCCCCCATGAGGCGGCGCGGGCGCGAGTGTCGACGCGCAGATGGATGTCGGCCGAGCCGACGGGTGTGGCGATGGTGTCGAGACATACGATGCCGTGAGGCGACACGGCGCCTGCCGCGGCCGGTGCACAGACGGCGAGGAGGAAGAGGTATCGGGCTGTCGGTTTCATAATCCTTGCCCGGTGAGTTCTTTCGCCCGGGCGGCGAACTCGTCGACGGGCAGCTCTGATGACAGCCAGTTGATGGTGAAGCCGCGGCGTTCCATGCCTCGGAACCATGTCATCTGTCGTTTGGCAAACTGGCAGATGGCGATTTCGAGCAATGAGACCATCTCGTCGTAGGTGTGCACGCCGAGGAGGTAGTTTGTGATAAACCGGTATTCGAGGCCGTAGCCTATGAGGGTTTCGGCCGGAACACCGCTGTCGAGCAGGGCCTTGACTTCGTCGACCATGCCTTCGTCGAGGCGACGGCGCAGACGCAGGGCGATGTTTTCGCGGCGGCGGTCACGGCTGATGTCGACGCCCACGATTGTGGCCGGCAGGGCGACGGGGTCGGGTGTCGGATTTTCCTGCTGCCAGCGGGCAATCTCGATGGCGCGGAGAGCGCGTTCGCGGTCGGTGATGTCGGTGTGGTTGTGGAGACGCTTCATCGTCGCGAGCATGTCGGCGAGGCGTTCGAGCGGAGTGTCGGCAAGCTCTGCGCGCAGGCTGTCGTTGCGCGGCACAGCCGACATGACGATGCCGCCGAGCAGTGATTCGACGTAAAGTCCCGAGCCGCCGCAGATGACGGGCACATGGCCGCGTTCGACAATGCCGTCGATGGCGGCGCGGCTGTCGCGCAGAAAATGGCAGAGATTATAGCCTGAGCCGGGGTCGGCGACGTCGATGACGTGGCAGGGTATGTCGCCGTATTCAGAGATGTCTTTGCCGGTGCCGATGTCCATGCCGCGGTAGACCTGGCGCGAGTCGGCGCTGACAATCTCTCCGCCGACAAGACGTGCGAGGGCGACGGCGCGGCCTGTCTTGCCCGATGCTGTCGGGCCGACGATGGCGGTTATGCGTGGTCCGGCGTATCCGTTCATGATGTGCGTCGCAGTGAAGAGAACAGCCGGCGCCACAGGCGACGCAGGCGGTAGAAGGCGCAGTCCTGGTTGTTTGTGGCGATGTTGAGCCAGTGGAGGTCGTTGTAGTCGACGGCCCATTCGCGCAGGTCGCGCAGGCGGAAGGTCGGGCGATAGTGGCGTATCGGATATAGACGGCGACCCTCGCGGTCGTAGGTCTTCCATGCCATAGTGACAGTGTATATGCGGTAAATCTCGTTGGCGAGAAGCGGCGAGATCATCGAGGCTTTTATGAGTCGGTCGAGGCCGTCGAGTGTCATGGGGTCGGCTGGAGCGAGGCGTCCGATGTTGTTGTCGGGAATGAAAGCGGCATAGTGGATTATGTTAGAGCCGCCGGCAAAACCGTCGTTTGAATAGATATATTTCAGCTCGAAGTCGTCGAGTCCCGACAGGCCGGCGAAATATCTGCGGGCCTGCTCGTCGGTCAGTTTTTCGGTGCGGCTGACGGTCTCGGTGGCGGGAGTGTCGAAAAGGCCGTTGCTGTCAGAGCGCAGATAGACATGGTCGCCGCTGAGGACAAGGAAACGCACGCGGGTGAGCGCGGCCGACTGGTTGTCGACGACGCCGATGCGGCTGAGCGACGCCGCTATCGAACGGTAGCGCGCCGACATGTAGACGGCGCCGAAAATGAAGAAAATGACCGGCAGACCGTGGAAGATGAAGATGTCGGCCGAATTGAAGTTTATGTTTACATATCTGACGAGATAATAGATCCACGTAATCACCGAAATCACAATGGCGCCGGCGAGCAGAAGCCTTATCTGGAATTTGGACTCGTGGTAAAACAGCGTCGCCACAAGTCCGTCGCCGCTGTAGTATCCGTGTGCCCTCCGGCAATTGCGGCAGTATGTGAGATTCTGCCCGGCGAAGAGGGCATAGGCACTCATGGCGATGACGACCGGGAATAGTATCAGCGAGGTGATGTAGGGCTGCGATGGGTTGAACATCGGGTCGTCAAGCATGTTGCCGAAGAACCATTCGGCGGCCATGAGGTTTATGGCCAGCATGACCGTGGCGGTCCAGAAAAGCACTTCAGACGCCAGCCTGACGACAAGGCCGCAGGCTTTCAGGGCCTTGCGGGCATTGTCGGCTCTTAGCGTCAGCACAAGGCCGTATGATATGCCGTAGACGATGAACGGCAGCCATATCTTTGGGACAATCAGGGACAATATCACGACAAGAGCCAAGGCTCCCGAGGCCAGAATCCACTTGAGCCACATGTTGAAGATTGTCGCGATTGAAATTATATGGTTTTGAGACATTTTATCGTTATTTGTATTAGCAAAGATACGAAAATAATGTTCAACGTCGTCCGGCTACCATATTTTTATTAAGGAAGTCGAGCATTTTGGCGTAGACGACTGCACGCGAGTTGCAGCCGTAAATCGAGTGGTTCATGCCCGGGAAGATAAACATGTCGCAGATGCCGCCGTTGAGCTGGAGTTTTGATACGAAGTTATAGGTGTTCGAGATATGGACGTTGTCGTCGGCAGTCCCGGCCATGATGAGCAGCGGGCAGGCGAGCGAGGCGGCGCGGCGCAACGGCGCGCTTTTGGCATAGCCGTCGAAGTTCTGCTGTGGTGTGAGCATGTATCTCTCGGCATAGACTGTGTCGTAAAAGCGCCAGTCGGTGACTGGAGCGATGGCGACGGCGGCAGCGTATGGCGAGTTGTCGGCGGTGGCACACATCAGGGCTTCGTAGCCTCCGTAGCTCCAGCCGTAGACGGCGATGCGCGACGGGTCGACAAAAGGCAAGGTGGCTGCATAGCGTGCGGCGTTAATCTGGTCGATGGTCTCGTAGTGGCCGAGCTGTTTGTAGACGATGTCGCTGAAGGCACGTCCGCGTCCGCCTGTGCCGCGTCCGTCGACGCAGATGACGGCATAGCCGTGTTCGGCGAAGTAGTAGTCCCAGTCGAGACTCCAGCGGTTGACGACGCTCTGCGAGCCCGGGCCGCTGTACTGGCTCATGACGACGGGTGCTTTGGCCGACGATGCGCCGACGGGGCGGATCATATAGCCGTTTAGCGTCACACCGTCAGAGTCGAAGGTGAAAAATTCTTTGACAGGCAGGTTCTTGGGTATGGCGGCGCGATAGGCGGCATTGTCTTCGACTGTGCGTATCGTCTTGCCGTTGCTGCCGACGAGTGTGTAGACCGGAGGGGTCGTGATGTCGCTGTGACATAAAACAGCCTTGTCACATCCGGGGGCGAAGACGGCTGTCGACCAGCCCTTGTCTTTCGAGATGGTCGTGACGACGCCTTTGCGGTCGAGACGGCAGACGGTGCGGTCGAGCGGGGTGGGCAGCGCGGCCTGATAGTAGCGGTTGCCGAGGGCGTCGCTGCCGTAATAGGCGGTTATGTCGGCGTCGCCTGCGCTGATGCGGTTTAGCTCGACTCCGGCGTAGCTGTAGCGGTAAAGGCAGCTGTAACCGCTCTTCGACGAGTTGATGACAAAGCCGTCGGCTTCGAGGACGATGTCTTCGTAGGTCTCGGGGGCTATCCATGCCTTCGAGTCTTCGACGTAAAGCGATTTGACAATTGTCGATCTGGGGTTTACGCTATAGATTTCGAGACGGTTCTGGTCGCGGTTGAGGGTGGTGACAATTAGCAGTGACGAGCCGGGAGCATAGGCTATGCGCGGGATATACTCGATGGCTTTGTCAGACAGGGTGATGTCGGTCGTCTTGCGGTTGTCGACGCTGTAGCTGTGGAGCGACACGCGTGAGTTGGGCTCGCCTGCGACGGGATATTTATATGTATAAGAGCCAGGGTAGAGTTCGGCTTCGGTGTTGTTGTCGCATGCCGACCAGTAGACGGGCATCGTATAGGCCGGGACGTCGGTCTCGTTATATTTTATGTAGCAGAGTGTCGAGTTGTCGGGAGCCCAGGCCATCGAGCAGGTTGTGGTGAACTCTTCTTCATACGTCCAGTCGCTGACTCCGTTGATGACAGAGTTTATCTTGCCGTCGGTGGTGACGGCGACTTCGCTTTTATAGTCGATTTTCTTGATATGAATATTGTTGTCGCTGACAAAGGCCACCATTCGCGAGTCGGGCGAGAAGAGCGGCGAGCGCTGGCGTTTGTGGTTCTGAGACAGCGGGCTGAGTATTCGCGATTTGACTTCGTAGACATAATATTCGGCAGTGAACGAGCGGCGGTAGACGGGTGTGTCGTTGTTGTAGACGAGAATCTTCGACGCGTCGGGACTCAGGACAAAGCCTGAGATGCCCTCGATTGAGTTTTCGCGCGTCGTCGTGACGTCGAAATATTTTTCGATAAGTTTGCCTGACGCGGTGTCGAAGCGGTCGATGCCGCGGCGGTCGGGCGAGACGACGAGGTAGCTTGCTCCGTCAGGCATGAAGACGAAATTGGCAGGCGCCGCCGGGCGGTTGGCCGGAAAGACGTATGGCGCTATATCGTCGACGACGGGATTTTTGGCTGAGGCGGCTGTGACGCCGGCGATGGTTGCAAGAAATATGGCGATTGTCTTTTTTGTCATAGGATGATGTTTTTTGGGTTAAAATAGTGACATCTGCGCGTCATTGTCGTTGTCGTGGCGGCGACGGCGAGAGTTGCGTGTTTCGTCATTCTCGGTCTCGCGGGCCGTTCTGGCGGCGACGACGCGGGTGGTGTCGGTTGTTTCGATGACAGGACCGAGGCTGAAGCTCTCTTCGATCTCGATCAGGTCGGTGTCGGAGATTTTCGGCGAGACGAGGTCGTCGCCGGCGCTGAGGTCATCTGAGCCGCTGTCGATGTCGCCGAGGACGACCGGGGTCGTCGGCGAGGCTTCGAGTTCGGCGATGCGGCGGCGCAGGGTGTCCTCGGTCTCGGCCTGCAGGGCGAGATTGCGCGCTATGGTGTCGCGCAGTGATGCGGCCTCGGTCTCGAGGGTCTCGATGCTCTGTTTCTGTGATTCGATTTTTTTGTCGCGCTTGGCGATGACTTCCTCGATGAGCGACATCTGCTGTTCGACGGCGGTGAATTCGGCGCGCAGCCGCTCGGCTTCGTCGGCTTTTTTGTTCGCTGCGGCGAGAAGCTGTTCTTTTTCTTCAAGTTCTTTGCGCAGGTCGGCTGTTTTCTTGCGCATGTCTTCGACCATTGCGTCGGCGATGTCCTGTTTGGCTTTGAGGGTGTCGAGAGCTTCGGTCAGTGCGGCGTTTTCGGCTGTCAGTTTTTCGAGACCGGCGGTGTCAGATCCGGCGGGGCTTTCTTTGAGCTGACGGCGCAGGCTGTCGACTTCGGCGCGCAGGCGTTCGGTGTCGTTTTCGACGACTCCGGCGGCCTTGATTTTGTTGAGCAGGCTCTTGTTTTCGAGGTCATACTGCTCGCGCTCGGCTTCGAGGGCGGCTATCTGAGACTCGAGATCGTGGACGCGGTCGGAGAGCGCGCGTTTCTGGCGGTCGGCGCTCAGTTGCTGCTGGCGTATGTCGGCGTTTTTCTGCTCGAGGTCGTGGCTTTTGGTCTTGAGTGTGTCGATTTCGTTGCGGAGGGTCGTGTGCTCTGAGCTGAAACGGGTTTCGGCACGGCGGGCGGCCTGACTCTCGGCTTCGGCGAGGCGCTGTTTCAGCGAGCTGTCGAGGCTGTCGTAGATATATCGTTTCTGGGCGTCGGTGTCGACGGTTTCTTTGAGAAATGGCGGCAGAGACTCGTTGAAGAGATTGACGACGGCGGTGAAGATGTCGGCGGTGAGATTTTCATCGTTCCGAGGGGCGTAGCCCTCGGTGTGGCCTGTGTCTGACGCTGTCGCGGAGGCAGTCCCGGCGGCGCTGTCTTCGTCGCTGTCGGCGAAGATTTCGTCGTTTTCGTCGTCAAAGCCTAAATAATGTCTCAGTTTTTGGATGAATGCCATTGTCGTTGTGTTTTATGGTTTTAGTTTGTGGTCGTCGGTGGCTGCCGGTTTGAAGACGACACCGGCGCCGCGGCGTCCGTTTATGGCTATGTGGAGAGGTGTGTCAAATTCGATTATGCGCAGATGGGCTGTCTCGGCGGTAGCTTCAAGTGAGTCGAGATAGGCTGTGTCATAGAAGCCGTCGTCGCTGAAGGGGTTGATTGTGAAGTAGCCCACGCCGAACGATGTGAGATTGTGGAAGAAGTGTGTGCCCTGGCTCGGCTCGATGCGGTAGTTGTCGAGCGAAGACTCGACGATGAGCCGAGCACCGGCGATGTCGGGCCAGCGCACGGGTATGCCGAGGGCGCTGTCGCTCGAACCCCAGCGTCCGGGGCCGATGAGCACATAGCCTTTGCCTTCTTTGACCATGCGGCTGTTTATCTCGGATATCTCGCGGGCGATGGCGGGGTTGTCGGCCGAGTTGAAGCTGTCGGGTCTGACATATATGATTGTAGAGACGCCGTCGATGTTGCCGTGGCCGAGGGCGGTGTTGCTGCT
This sequence comes from uncultured Bacteroidales bacterium, assembly GCA_900554715.1. Lineage (GTDB taxonomy): Bacteria > Bacteroidota > Bacteroidia > Bacteroidales > Muribaculaceae > CAG-873. Next base: position 6,091 of record USIN01000018.1, on the reverse strand, counting down.
GAGTATCAGCTGTGAGTTGTCGATGTCGACGATGCTGTCGTCGACGATTTCCTTCTTGTCGATGATGGGCCTTATCTGGAGCCAGTAGAGGTGGCCTTTGATGCCCTGGTCGGTGGGTTTGCCGTTTATGATGCCGGCAAACTCGATCTCGATGGGGCGCTGCATCTCGGTCTGGCCGTTCTTGAGCATGAAGTCGATGGCCGGGGCGAGGGGGAGCACTTTGTCGCGCAGAATGTTGGCGAAAGTGACTACTCGGCGGCCGCGGCCGGGCATCTCGTAGTCGAAGAGCATTGCGCCGGCGGGGTCGTAGGTCGAGACGAGATAGCGCAGGGCGCCGGTGCCGGCGAAATCCTGAACCGATTTTCTGACGATGTTGAAGCCGTCGTCTGACGACAGGCGCATCTCGGAGTTGTCTGGACCGAGAGCATAGAGGGTGGTCTGAGTGTCGCGCAGGGCCAGGTCGAGGGTCGATGTCTGCAGGACGCGCTCGGGATATCTGGGCGAGAAACGCAGGCTAAGGCCTCCGTCGACGATATATTTGCCGAGACCGACCGCCATCTCGACGACGCCGTCGGCGATGCTTTCCTCGCCGATGGGATAGTAGTTGAGCGAGCGGCCCACGCCCGAAAACGACGGGAAATAATAGTCGCCGTGATAGTCGCCGACGACTTCCTGAATGATGACGGCCATCTTCTCCTGGTCGATGACGTTGCTCGTGGCCGACATATAAGCCTTGCTGGCCTTGAAGAAGACAGAGGCATAGACACCCTTGATCGATTCGCTCAGCATCTTTAGGCGCTCGTAAGGGTCGGCAGTCCAGGGTATCATATATGTCGAGTAGATGCCGGCGAAAGGCTGGTAATGAGAGTCTTCGAGCAGGCTCGAGCTTCTGATGGCGAGCGGGCGGTCGATGACCTCGAAGAGGGCGAAGAAGTCTTCGATGAGTTTTTCGGGCAGACGGGCGGCGACGAAGGCCGAGAGTATCTCGTCGTCGGAGGCGTCGCTCAGAGCGATGGGATATAAGCGGTTCGAGGCCATGAACTCGTCGAAGATGTCGGTGCAGAGCACGACTGTGCGCGGTATCGATATCGTGAGGCCCGAGAAGTTGTCGCAGACGGGATTTTTCTTTATTATTGAGTCGACGAAGGCCAGACCGCGGCCTTTGCCGCCGAGGCTGCCCTCACCGATGCGGGCGAAGTTTGAGTAGTGGTCGAAGCGGTCTTTCTTGAACACGGCCACGACGCCCCGGTTTTTCATCTTGCGGTATTTGACGATGAGGTCAAAGAAGAGCTGTTTGACAGCGGGCGCCTCGTTGAGCGACTTGAACCGGTGCTGCTTGATGACCTCGGCGATGGGGAACAGGGCGCGCGAGTATAGCCAGCGCGAGATGTCGTTGTTCTGGGCGTGGCGGTAGAGGGCGTCGGCGGGTATGTCGAAAATCTGGCGCTGCATGCCCTTGAGGTCTTTGATGCGCATGATTTCGTTGCCCGACGCGGGATCTTTGATTATGAAGTCGCCGAAACCGAAGTTGGCCATGATGGCCTCGCCCATGTCGACGGGTAGTTTCTTTGAGTTTTTGTCGAGGAAGACGCCGTTGAAAGCGCCGACGCGTTTTGCGTTCTCGACGTCTGATGATTCGATGATAATGGGCAGGTAGGGCGACTGCGAGCGTATGTAGGCGCCGAGCCTGAGTCCGGCCGAACTGTCTTTGACACCCTCGCGCTTGAACGACACGTCGCTGATGACGCCGAGTATATGGTCGCGGTAGCGGTTGAAGAGCTCGACGGCTTCCTCATAGTCGCGGGCGAGCATGACTTTGGGACGTCCGCGCATTCTCAGACGCTGCTCATGCTCGTTGAGCGCTTCGGTCGAGAAAACGAGCGACTGCTTTAGCAGGAATTTGTAGACAGTCGGCAGTATCGACGAGTAGAATCTCACCGAGTCTTCGACAAGCAGAAGCATCTGCACGCCTACTTCGTCGATGTCGTCGGCGTTTTTCTTGTCTTCGATAAGCTTGATTATGGCCAGCAGCAGGTCCATGTTGCCGAGCCAGCTGAAGACATAGTCGACGTGGCTGAGGTCGGCGTTGCTCAGACGGCGTGAGACCTCTTTCGAGAAAGGCGTGAGCACGACGACGGGTATGTCGGGCCGCATCGTCTTTATGGCCGCGGCGCCTTCGAAAGTTTCGTTAATGTCTATGGCGGGCATGGTGATGACGATGTCGAAATTGACACTCTTCATCATCTCGAGGGCCGCGGCGGTGTCCGAGACACGTGTGACGCGCGGGGGCGAGCTGAGGTTGAGCGAGACATACTCGAAGTAGAGCTGTTCTTCGACACGGCCGTCTTCTTCCATCATGAAGGCGTCATAGGGCGATGCTATCAGAAGTACGTTAAAAATGCGGCGCTGCATGAGTTTCTGGAACGCAGTGTCTTTAAGATACATCTGACTGAGTGCTTCTTCGTTCATCCTGTGACAATTGAAACGTCGCCGGCAGAAGTCGTCCGGCGACTGATTGGTTTAGCAAAGTTAAGCATTTGTCTTGAATTTCAGCCAAAAACTTGCCTGTTTATATCATAAAAATCGGCTGAGTTTTGTAACTTTGTAACCGCAAAAGCGTCTGTGACGCTTGATTTATAGGGTTAAAATCTTGAAATATAAATTTTTAAACAAATAAGCATAAGACTTTTTTATGGCAACAACAGCTGATTTTAAAAACGGTATGTGCCTTGACATCGACGGCAACTACTTCTTTATCGTTGAGTTTCTCCATGTAAAACCCGGCAAAGGCCCGGCTTTCGTGCGCACCAAACTCAAAAATGTCAAGACCGGCCGTGTAATCGACAAGACCTGGAACTCAGGCGTCAAGGTCGACGAGGTACGCATTGAGCGTCGTCCCTACCAGTATCTCTACAAAGACGATATGGGCTACAACTTCATGCACACCGAGACTTTCGAGCAGGTAGCTATTCCCGGCGAGAGCATCGACGGCGTTCAGTTCCTCAAAGAGGGTGACATCTGCGAGGCTATGGTTCACGCGGCAACCGACACCATCCTCACCTGCGAGATGCCGACCAGCGTCGTTCTCGAAATCACCTACACAGAGCCCGGCATCAAGGGTGACACAGCCACCAACACCCTCAAGCCCGCAACTGTAGAGACCGGCGCCGAAGTGCGAGTGCCTCTGTTCTGCAACATCGGCGACAAGGTGCGCATCGACACCCGCGACGGCAGCTACGTAGAACGTATCAAACAGTAATCGCCACGACAGCGAAACACTTCATAAAAACGAGAAAAAGAGACGTCAGCCACGGTATAGCCGCCCGGCTGACGTCTCTTTTACATAGATTTCCAAAAGATTTACGGTGCCTTCTTTTGCTTTGTCATAAGCGTCTTTCGAGCCTTCTTTGACCTTTTCGTAAGTCTCGACCGAACCGTCCTTGACCTTGCCGGCTACCTCTTTGGTGCCGTCGACTACTTTATCGACAACATCTTTCGAGCCGCTTTTAGCCTCTTCATATTTATCTGAGACGGCGTCGGCGACAGAGTCTGCGGCATTGACGGTCACGCCCTTGATGGCTTCGACGGCACTGCTCCACTGCTGTTTGAGCGATGGATCGGCTTTGTCTATTGCAGGCGTTATGTCGTCGAGATATTTCCTGGCCTCGTCGAGTTTGCCTTCTGAAGCGAGTTTGGCAGCGTATGATTTAGCCTGCTCTACATAAATTTTGAGTGAATCGGGGTTGGTGCAGTTTTCAATCTTATACTGAAGTGACTGTTCAGCTTTTTCTTCCCGGTCGGCGGCGGTGCTGCAGCCGACAGTCATGATGGCTGCAGCGACGGCAACCGTTAATAAAATCTTTTTCATAACATATCAAATAAATGTTTCTACCATTATAATCGCAACAATTAAACAAAAAACGTTGCCAAAAGTTCGAAACTGCTGTTTTATAAATATATGTCGTGCTATTAATCAATTTCTGAATTAAATTTGTTATAGAATTGTAACACTTCAACATATAAACGACATGAGAGATTTAACCACAACCCTGTTCAATGTTCCGGCGAGGGCGACGACAGTCGGCCAAGGCTCGCTGATGATAGCCAATCCGTTCGTTGACGAGGCATGTTTCAATCACTCGGTCGTGAGTATAGTCGACTATGACGAAAGTGATGGAGCACTGGGGCTTGTCATGAATAATCAGACGGGTCACACCCTCGACAGCTATCTCGACGGTGTGTCGTCGGAGAGCGGTGTGCAGGTCTATTGTGGCGGTCCGCTCGGCTCCGACCGCATGGTATTCATGCACACACTCGGCGAGGATGTCTTTGCGGGAGCCAAACAGTTTGCGCCCGGTCTGTGGCTCGGAGGTGATTTTGACGCTGCAATCGATTATGTCAACAGCGGGTATCCGCTCGACGGACTTATCAGATTCTTTATCGGTTACAGCGGCTGGACTGCCGAGCAGCTTAAAAGCGAGTTGCATGCCAACAGCTGGGCGGTGGCCGACTGTCCGTCAGACAAGACGATGCTGCTCTCGCTAAGTGACGATGCCTACTGGCACCGTTATGTAAGGATGCTCGGCGAGCCTTACCGCGCATGGCAGTTAATGCCGCGCGAGCCCCGGGCCAACTGAGTGTGAATGTCATATAACGTTTTTTGAACAATAGCCGTGGATGCTATGTTTATAAGCAATATTGATTAAAGTTTCTTATTGTAATACTGAGAACTATGCTGAATACAGACTATAGATTCGGAGAGGTCCATAAACTCGCGTCACAGATCGAGGACGGAACCGACAATGTGCGTTTTAGAAATATTTTTGAGAATGCAAACGGTGGCGTATCGTTGTTGGCATTCAAGGCCGGACAGGCGCTTGCCGAACATCTCGCACCCGCTGAAGTGATGGTATATGTCATCGAAGGTGAAGTCAAGTTCACTATGCTTGACCAGCCTCATGTCATCAAAGCGGGCGAATTCATGCTTATGGGCGAGGGCGTCACCCACAGCGTCGACGCATTGGCCGACTCGAAAGTGATGCTCGTCAAGATCAGATCAAGCAAAGTATAACACATATTTAAATAAAGACAGATATGGACAAGCGACCTGAAATGTTCTGTTATCAGTGCCAGGAAACAGCCCGCAACAAGGGCTGCGAGATAGTCGGTGTCTGCGGCAAACGGCCCGAGACTTCGGCGAGAATGGATCTTCTGCTATATGCCGTGCGCGGTGTGTCGGCCGTTAACCGTGCGCTGCGCGCCAAAGGCTTGGCCTCGCGCGAGGCAAGTCACGAAGTGATTGACGCTCTTTTCACGACAATCACCAACGCCAACTTTGACAACGCGTCGCTTGACGACTATATCAAGCGCGCTTTCGAGGTGAAGGACAGCCTCATCGCCGTGGCCAAAGAGCATGGCGTCGAGCTGCCCGAGCTGCCCCATGTCGGTTTCACGGCCGCGCCCGACGAGGCTGAGAAATACGAGGACGTCACCGGCGTTCTCGCCGACGCCGACCCCGACATCCGCGGACTCAAGCAGTTGGCCATCTATGGCTGCAAAGGCATGGCCGCCTACGCCCGCCACGCCGCCAACCTCGGCTATGAGAGCGACGAGGTCTACGCCGTCATCGAGAACGCTATGGCCGAGACAGCCCGCGCCGATATCGGTGTCGGCGAACTTCTGCCGCTCGTTCTTGCCGTCGGCAGCGGCGGTGTCGATGTCATGGCTCTGCTCGACAAGGCAAACACCGAGACATACGGAAATCCTGAAATCACCAAGGTCGACATCGGCGTGCGCAACCGTCCCGGCATCCTCATCAGCGGCCACGACCTCAAAGACCTCGAGGAACTGCTCGAACAGAGCCGCGACATGGGCGTCGACGTCTATACCCACTCAGAGATGCTGCCCGGCCAGTATTATCCGGCATTCAAGAAATATCCTCATTTCGCAGGCAACTACGGCAACGCATGGTGGCGCCAGACCGACGAATTCGAGAAATTCAACGGCGTCTTCCTCTTCACGTCGAACTGCATCGTGCCGCCGCGTAAAAACTGCACCTATCTCGATCGCGTCTATACGACAGGTGTCGTCG
>USIN01000017.1 GCA_900554715.1 uncultured Bacteroidales bacterium | reverse complement strand
GACTGCGCGACGAGGGGGCTACGGTTATCTTCTCGACCCACAATATGGCCAGCGTCGAAGAACTCTGCGACAGCATAACGCTCATCAACAGCTCGCGCAACATACTGACGGGCAATGTCCGCGACCTGCGCCAGCAGTTCTCTGACAACACCTATGAATTCAGCTTCCTCGGTGACGAGCGCAAACTCGCCGACGCCGTGACGCCCATGGTCCGCGCCCTCGACATGCAGGGACTCGACCGCGACGGCTTCCAGACGGTGTCTCTGCGTCTCAACGAGGCCGGCGATCTCCGCGACGTTATCGGCGCCGTCAACTCTGCTGTTGACCTCAAGGCCTTCAAACAGCAGCTGCCGACGATGAATGACATCTTTATCCGCACCGTAGAAACCTTTAACCAGTCACAACAGCAATGAACTCACCACTCTCAATAATCATCACCCGCGAATATCTCGAACGCGTCAAACGCAAGAGCTTCATAATCTCGACCATACTCACACCGCTGTTTATGATTCTGCTGATGATAGCCCCCGCTCTCATCGCCATGATCTCGACTCCCGATCAGAAAGAAATCGCCGTCATCGACGACTCGGGCATGATAGGCCGCACGCTTCAGAACAACGAGAGCGTCCGCTTTATCGACACCGACAAGAGCCTTGATCAGCTCATGGCTGATGAAGACCTCTACGGCGTCCTTGTCATCGGCGCCGATATCATCAGGAATCCGTCGAACGTGTCGCTATATACCCGCGGCTCGCTCTCGATGCAGCTCGAAAACGAAATTTCGTCGAGCATCAAGCACACTGTCGAGTCTATACGCCTCAAAGAGTATAACATAGCCAACCTTGCCCAGATAATGCAGGAGGTCAACGCCGATGTCAAGCTCTCGACCTTCCGTCTCGACAAGGATGAAAGCTCCGAGACCTCGTCGGTCATGAGCTATATAATAGGTATGGTTATGTCGCTGATGCTGTATATGTTTATACTTCTCTACGGCCAGATGGTCATGACGTCTATCATTGAGGAGAAAAACAACCGTGTGCTCGAGATTGTCGTCTCGTCGGTCAAGCCCGCCTATCTCATGCTCGGCAAGATTGTCGGCGTCGGTCTGGTCGCTCTCACACAGATACTCATCTGGGCTGTGATCATCTGCTCGGTGACGACCTGGGGCATACCCTCGCTCGTCGCCGGTGTCACCGACGGCGACCTGCTTTCAATCTTCGGCGTCCTCGGCGATTCGGGCTATATGCTCAGCCTCTTCGGCTATCTCATCCTCTTCCTTATCGGCGGCTATCTCTTCTTCTCGGCCATCTATGCCGCCATCGGCTCGGCTGTCGACAACATCCAGGATGCGAGCCAGCTTCAGAGTGTCGCCGTCATTCCGATTATTCTCGGCATGGTCTTCTCGATGACCGTCGTCAACGACCCCGACTCGACGATGGCGCTGTGGGCTTCAATCGTGCCGCTCACTTCGCCGATGGTCATGATGGCCCGTCTGCCTTTCGGCATTCCGGTGTGGCAGATTGTCACTTCGCTTGTCGTGCTCTATCTGTCGTTCCTCTTCCTTGTGTGGCTTGCCGCCAAGATCTACCGCGTCGGCATCTTCATGTATGGCAAGAAACCTTCCTTCGCCGAGCTTATCCGCTGGGCGCGCTATAAGTAATCTATAATACATATATATAATATAAGCTCAGGTCGCAAGAGGCTATAACCTCGCGCGGCCTGAGCTTAATTGCAACTAATCCATAACGTCCGGTAGGACGATGATTTTACTGATAGCCGCGTAGGCCGAGGCGCGTGAGTGCCGGCCTGCGCGGTTTGGCGACAGCAGGCGTAGAGCGTCTGCAAGACGCTGATCTACAAACCACAACATCGCTTCTCCGAAGCTCTGTATATACTCTTGCTATCTTCCCCATGCTTAGTCGCATCTCCGATGCTCTCGCGCATGGGGTTAACCACGACCGCGCCACGCTGTGGCTTAGTCTGTGCAATTGTTACGGCATCGTAGTCGCGGAGCGACGGGGTTGTGGCATAACCCCTGGCGCAGGAGGCCCCGAGGGCCGACCAAGCCCGGGGGGGTGTGAGAGCAAAAGCGGAGCTTCGGAGAAGCGATGTTGTGTGAGCACGCAAAAGCGTTCCTTCATCGTGAATTTCCTTGTTTTTCTGTTGGAAAAATATGTTTTACGGCAAATTTTTGACAAATTTTTACAGCTTTTCGGTGCGATTTTGCTTACATATTGTCGTAAAACATCCCCGTGCCGCAGCCACTTTCTTTATGATATTAAAAATTGACGTCTGATTTATGTCAAATTGTAAGTTTAAAGCCGAATTGCTTCGATAGTGTTAAAAGCTGAGATTTTTTGCTATCATTTGTTTATTATTGAATAAAAATTATTATCTTTGCGTCGTTATATACACATTTTAATATAAAAAATGTTACGCTTTCGGTCAGTGACAGAAAGTTAGTATCTAAAGGAGAGAGAATTAATTTTTATTATTTATTGTCTAATTTATTATTAGTATGAAAAAGCTGTTTCTATTCCTTTTGACAGTTATGACCATCAGCCTCTGTGCGTCGGCCCAGACGCGTACGGTGAAAGGTACTGTCTTAGACGCAGGCACCGATGAGCCCCTTCCCGGCGTATCGGTTAAAGCAGGAGGAAATGTCGGTGTCGCTACTGACCTCGACGGCAAGTTTACAATCACTGTGCCTCAGGCGGTGACTAAACTTACATTTTCATTTATAGGCTACAAAGATCAGACCCTCCCTATTTCTAACAATATGGAGGTCAAGCTCGTTCCCGCTGCCGAGCAGCTTGACGAGATTATCGCTGTCGCCTACGGTTCGGTTAAAAAGTCTGAGTACACCGGTTCGGCCGGCGTCGTCAAGGCCGACCAGCTTGAAGACGCGCAGGTCTCGAACGTTACCAACGCCCTTGCAGGTAAGCTGGCAGGTGTGCAGACTCTGTCGTCAAACGGTCAGCCCGGTGCCGGTTCTTCGGTCCTCATCCGTGGCGTCGGCTCAATCAACTCGTCGACCGCACCTCTTTATGTAGTCGACGGTATGCCCTACGACGGCAACATCTCAAACATCGCCACCTCTGACATCGAGGCCATGACAGTCCTCAAAGACGCCGCTTCGACCGCACTTTACGGTGCCCGCGGTGCCAACGGTGTCATCCTCATCACCACCAAGCGCGGTCAGCAGGGCAAAGCCAAAGTCACAGCTGACATCAGCTGGGGCGGCAACTCGAGAGCCCTCGGCAACTACAATGTCATCGACAATCCCGGCCAGTTCCTCGAAACTGTCTATAAGGCAATGTATACTACCCAGTATATGAACAACATCGCCGCCGACGGTTCTAACAAAGCCGCTGTCGCCGCCGCCGCTCACCTCTATGCCAACAATAACCTCTGGAGCGCTCTCGGTCAGCAGACCTACAGCGTTCCCGAAGGCCAGCTCTTCATCGGAGCCAACGGCAAGCTCAACCCTGCCGCAACACCCGGCTACAGCGACGGCACATATTACTATACTCCCGACAACTGGACTGACGAAACCATCATCAACGGTCTCCGTCAGGACTACTCGCTGACAATCACCGGTGGTACAGACCGCTTCAACTATTATGTGTCGGGCGGCTTCCTTTCTGACGAAGGTATCATCAAGGGCTCACACTTCAAACGTTTTTCGACCCGTTCGGCTGTCGACTATCAGGCTAACAAATGGCTTAAAGTCGGTACGACCCTCAACTACGCTTATGTAAACAGCGGTTATCCCAGCGGTCAGACATCAAGCGAATACAACTCAACGACCAACGCATTTGCCGTCATCAACCAGATGGGTCCCGTCTATCCTATATACTTCCGCGACGCCGAGGGTAATATCCTCCGTGATCCGGCAACCAACAAACCCCTCTATGATTTCGGTACGGGTATTGTCAGCAAAGACCGTCCCACAGCTGCACAGCGTCCTTCAGGCGCATGGTCGACAGCCAACCCCGCCGGTGCCCTCGCATATGACACACGCGAGTTCCTTCACGATGTTTTCGACGGCAAATGGTATGCCAACGTCAACCCCATCGAAGGCCTTAACGTTCAGGGTACACTCGGCTACTATGTCGACAATATCCGCTACCACAACCTCGACAACCCCCTCTATGGTCAGGCAGTTGCCAGCGGCGGCCGCGCCACTCAGCAGCACCAGCGCGTAGGTACTATCAACCTCCAGGGCCTCGCAAGCTATACCCGCACATTCAACGATGTCCACAACGCCTATATCATGGTAGGCGTCGAGAGCCAGGACTATACAGAAGAATTTGTTTCGGCACAGGGTTCTAATCTCTATCAGCCTTTCAACCCCTTCGTAAGCAACACCATCGACAACCCCTCGATCGGCGGTGCAAAAGCCCAGCTCACTCATCGTAGCGGCTTCGTCAACGCCAAATATAACTATGATGGCAAATACTACGTTCAGGCTGCCTTCCGTCGCGACGGTTCGTCGGCTTTCCATCCCGATCACCGCTGGGGTAACTTCTGGTCGGCTTCTATCGGCTGGGATATCCACAAAGAGAGCTTCCTCGAAGACGTCACTGCCATCGACCTTCTCAAATTCAAGGCTTCGTTCGGTCAGAACGGTAACGACCGTATCTATGACAGCACGATCCTGATGGCATATGCAGACTTCTACAACGCAACCGGTGCCAACGGCGTATGGTCTGACTCGCAGATGGCCTACAAAGGAACCGAGGATATCACCTGGGAGAAATCAAACAACTTCAACGTAGGTTTCGACTACAGCTTCTGGAGCGGCAAACTCAGCGGTTCACTTGAGTATTACCTTCGCGAGACCGAAGACATGCTTATGAATCTCCCCGTAGCACCCTCGCTCGGTTATCCCGGCAACACAATGCCTAAGAACGTCGGCTCGATGCGCAACAGCGGTTTTGAAATCGACCTCAACTATCGCGCTATCAACACCAAGGATATCACTCTCGACATCTACGGCAACATGACATTCCCGTCGAACAAGATTATCAGCCTCGACCCCTCGCTCATCAGCGACGACGTCAATGCATGGAAGTATTCTTCAAGCCGACTGATCAAAGAAGGCGAATCGATGTATAACATGTGGCTCGTTGAATATGCCGGCGTAGACCCCGAGACCGGTATGGCTCTCTACAAGGCTCTCCGCAATGTTATCGGCGAAGACGGCAAACCTGTCAACATCGGCACCGAGGAGAACCCTGTCTACAAGCAGGAAGAATACGAGACAAGCGACTATAACACAGCCCGCGACACCAACCGCAAGCTCACCGGCAACATCATGCCCAAGATCTACGGCGGTTTCGGCGCTGAAATCAACGCCTACGGCGTAGACTTCTCGTTTGGTTTCTCTTATCAGGCCGGCGGTAAAATCTACGACAGCACTTACGCCTACATCATGAACCCCGGCAACGGTGACTACCTCGGCAAGACCTGGCACAAGGATATCCTCAAGGCCTGGACTCCCGAAAACACCAATACCAACGTTCCCCGTATGGCCACCGACGGTACTGCAGCCACTTACGGCAACGCAATGTCAGACCGCTTCTTGATCTCGAGCAACTATCTTGCACTCAACAATATGAAGCTCGGCTATACCTTCCCCGCCAAGTGGGTCAAGAAACTCGGTCTCGAATCGCTTCGCGTCTATGCCGCTGCCGAGAACGTCGCTCTCTGGAGCAAGCGTAAAGGTCTCGACCCCCGTCAGGGCTTCGTATCTTCTCGTAACGAAACTTACTCGCCTATCCGTTCAATCTCAGGCGGTCTCAAAGTTTCTTTCTAATAATCAATTCTCGTAATAGCTCAATCTGACAATTATGAAAAAAATAAATAAATATCTGCTTATCGGTCTCGCTGCCACGCTCACGACATCGTGTGCAGACCTCGATACCGAATACCTCGGCGGCTATGTGTCGACCACGCAGAAAGAAGGTACTCTTGAGATTAACCCGTCGATGGGTACGGCTTCAGTTACGGGTATGTTTACCGACTTTGCCGGTATCTTCAAGATTTCAGACGCCCACCTTGACTTCGGTTATCCATCGGTGATGATCGGTCTCGACTCTCAGGGTATGGACTATACCTCGAAGAACTCGGGTTACAACTGGTATTCCTCTTATAACGGTTACAGCAACCGTTCGACTACAGGCTGGCCCGACAATATGATGTGGATGTATAACTACGCTCAGATTAACATCTGTAACACTATCCTGCCGACTATTCCCGCCGACACGGAGAACAACACTCTGAAGTTCTACCGTGCACAGGCTCTCGCAGTCCGCGCTTTCGACTACTGGACTCTTATCCAGGTCTACCAGTATAACTACGACGGCTATGCCGACGCTCCGGGCGTCTGCCTCCTCACCGACGAGAATATCGAGGAAGTCGCAGAAAACGGCGCTCCCCGTGCCACAGTAGCCGAGGTTTACGACCAGATTCTCAAAGACCTCAACGAGGCTGTCAGCCTTCTCGAAGGCAACCCCGTCACCGCCGACCAGATTATCAGCGACAAACCCAAACGTATGGTCTCGCTCGCTGTCGCTTACGGTCTGCGTGCCCGCGTATATCTGACTATGCACAAATATGCCGATGCTGCCAACGATGCGCAGAGAGCGATCGCCGCTTTCTCAGGCCGTCCCTACAGCATCGAGGAAGTCTCGAAACCCGGTTTCACCTCTATGTCTGACGCTTCATGGATGTGGGGTATCGCCAACGCCGAGACCGACGACTGGATTGCCAACGGCTCTATCGTCAACTTCCCCGCTATGAGCTGTACATTCTCTCACGGCTACTGCGACCAGGGCGGTGCATGGCGCTGGGCTTCGCGCAAACTCTATGACATGATTCCCGCGACCGACGTCCGCAAAGGCTGGTGGCTCGACGAAAATCGCAAGAGCGCCAACCTCACCGCAGCCCAGCAGGCTTATATCGACAGCTTCGATAAAGGTACGCCCAACTATGGTGCCGACGCTACCGCAAATATGATGCCTTACACCAATGTCAAATTCGACAGCTACCAGAGTGTGCTTTCGCAGTCTATCAACGCTGCTGACGTGCCTATGATGCGTGTCGAGGAAATGTATCTCATCCTCGCCGAAGGTCAGGCAATGAGCGGCAACACTACCGGCGGTCTCGAAACCCTCACCAACTTTGTCAAGACATACCGTAACCCCGAATACGTGACCACAGCCTCGACAGCCGAAGCAATCCAGGAAGAAGTCTGGAATCAGCGCCGTATCGAGCTTTGGGGTGAGGGTCTCAGCTACTTCGACATCATGCGTCTCCACAAAGACATCGACCGTCGCGGCTGTGCTTTCCCCGCTGCATGGGTCTATGTCATCAAATATGGTGAAGAAGGCAACGGTATGCTCTATCTGATTCCTGAAGATGAGATCAGCACCAACAAGGCCTTCACGGGCGCAGGTGAGAAAGATGATTTCCACAAGAACAATCCTGCAATCACCGAGCCCAATCCCGTTGCTGAAAACTAACGGAACACCCTCCCTTCTCTCCTCAAATTTCATTTTTCATTCACAATACTGATTAAACAATCACTACAATGAAATTTTTAAAATATTCGTTATACACACTCGTGGCACTGGCGGTCTCGGCGGCTTTCACAGCCTGTGACGAGGATGACGTACCCGATAAATACACCCCGGGTGCTCCGTCTGACGGCCCTTATTTCTCAAGCACTCTCGCCGAGACTTATGACGTATCGAAAGGCGAATCGTCAGTTACATTTGATCTCAGCCGTGCAAACGGCGGTGATGAGGCTACTTATAGCCTCGAGGTCAAGAACCCCGATCCCGAAATCTTCGACATTCCCGCTCAGGTAACTTTCGCCAAGGACGCTACCTCGGCTCCTGTCACTATCAGCTTCGACAACGAGAAGATTGCAGACGGCACTGTCTATGATTTCGACGTCACAGTCGCTGACGCTTCTACCTATGGCGTCGGTTCATATGTTTTCACGATTATCAAGCCCGAACCTTGGGTTTCTATAGGTACAGGTATTTATACTGACGATATCGCATGCTCGCTCTATAACATCGGCGGTGGCAAGACTCTTTCATGGAATGTCGAGATTCAGCAGAACGGTCTTGACAAGACTCTCTATCGTCTCGTCAACCCCTATGCGACAATGGCCAAGATGGTTAACGGTGCGACTTTCGACAGCGCTAATCAATATAACATTACTTTCAGAATCCGCGAGGACAACAGCGTTGTCTTTACGCCCAATCCTTTCTGCACCGGTCTTACGCTTGATCCCTCTTACGGCGTGATTTATGGCGCGCAGATGTCGTCAGGTATCGGTACGTATGAAGACGGTATCATCACGTTCCCGACAGACGGTTTCGGCGCTATCGAGCAGTCTGAGTATGGCCAGGGCTGGTATAAAGCCAACACCCACGGTGCTGAGATGATTGTCTTCCCCGGCGTCGAGCTTACAGACTACTCTGCCGCTATCGAGTATGCCGGTTTCTTCACTGCAGCCGACAATACCCAGCAGGCTATTGTCAACGTCGACTTCGGCGCTGATGTCGAAAGCGCCCGCGTTGCCTGCGCAATCACGACTGACGTACAGGCTCTCGTCAACTCAATCGTCAGCGGCGAAATCGAGTTTGTCGAGACTACTCAGCCCGGTGAAGTGCGTCTTCCCCTCGAAGGTGCCGGCGAATATACTGCTGTCATCGTTACCTATGGTGACGGTGAACCTCAGCTCTACGCTGCCACAGAATTTGAGATTTTAGGCAGCGGGGCGGTTGACGAAGGCAACTGGACCTCACTCGGCCAAAGCGACTTTATCGACGGTTGGTTTATAGTCGGTCTGAATCTGCCCAACGGTCCCTCGGACGCTCTTAACTATCCCGCATCTGTTGAGATCCAGAAGAGCGACGATACTCCCGGTCTCTATCGACTCATGGCTCCCTTCACTAACGACACTTATCTTGCCGCTCAAGCCAATGCAATACAGAAAGTGCGCAATATCGTAATCAACTGTCAGGATCCTGCATATTGCTTTGTTGAGCCTCAGAAGTCTGGCTGGGGTAACCCGGCAGTCCAGGGCGGCGCAGAACTCGTTATCTGTGACGGCGGTTACCTCTATCCCACACTCGGCATCGCACAGCCTGCACAGGTTGTTGCAGCAGGACTCGGTTCAACTCTGACAGTTGATGCCGACGGTGTCTCGACAATTCTTATCAACAGTCCTTTCTTCGGCAAATCTGCTGATCCTGACGACCTCGGCTATAGCTTCATCGGTCAGGGTCAGGAAATGATTCCCTCGATAATAATGTTTGTTGAGGAAGATACCCCCGCAGCGCAGGCAGCTCTCAAGAAGAAAGTCATCGCCAAGACAATCGACATGCTCTCAGGCAAGATTGTCCGTCCGGCAACCAAGTCGCTTGCACTTACAAAGTCTGCCAACAGCGTCAAAAAGTACAAAAGCAATAAGAAAGCCAACGGCGCTATTCTTTAATCGATAAAGATTAATTCCCCCTTTAATACCCGCGGCGGGAGTCTCATCCGAGACCCCCGCCGCCTGTTTTCCGCCCGTCGCTATGGATCAAGGGCTTCAGCCCTTGGAGCCAACAGTAAAAGAGCACAGGAACACAAGATTGGAAGGGATGCGCGACCGCGCATCCGCCCATGTATGGGGCACGGGCTTCAGCCCTTGCGTCGCCCACGCTCCGATAGGCTCTCTGATTTGGTTATGCAAACTATAATTGTCTGAAAGACAATGCTTGTTTCGTAGCCGGGTACACCGAAGCGTAGCGCAGGTGTGCCCGGTAGGCTGCCACCCGTGGCTGATGTCTGTAAGACATCGAATATGGTTCCGTCGCTGTATAAAACGATGTCTTTCAGACATCTTACCGTTTCATATCGCTTACCGGGCACATCTCGGCCCGATAGGCCTCGATGTACCGCGGTTATGAACACGCAGACGTCCTGCCGGACGTCATGGACGGGGATAGATTGAGTCTGTCGCCGAGATTCCCACCGCCAGATGGAACTGCGGCTGAAGCCGTAGTGGCATATCGCCTGCTGTCGTGTCTGTGCGGATGCTCTTGCGTCGCCCACGTAATCGTAGTAGGGATGCGCGACCGCGCATCCGCGCCTAACAGTGGTGCCGGGAGCCGCGTTAGCGGCGATAGTTCATTAGGCGCGTACAAGGCGCACGACGTGCGCCGCAGTGCGTGTATTATAGGCGGAATAGACGTTGTAGCCGCATCGCGGCGGCACTTTCTCCATACCCTGCTGAAACACGAATCGTGGCACGGGCATTCGCAGATTGCCGATTTACCGTAGCCCTGACCGCCGAAGGCGCTCGGGGTAGGGGTCGCATCGCCCCGCCCGGCGTCTGCAGGGCGCCGATTGTGGTAACTGTGCACGAGGAAGTGCCACCGCTAACGCGGTTCCTCAGATTAGGGAATATCCTATACATGCACTTCGGCGCTACCGCGGCTCGTACATGCCTGTTGAACTGCCGCCGCTACCGCGGCTGAAATAGGCACTTGGATTTCCCTCAATGGCGTTTTAAGAACACAAGAACAAAAGGCCACAAGAACACAAGATTGGTAGGGATGCGCGACCGCGCATCCGCTCGTGTTGGTTTGTTTACGCGGCTATGCCATGGCACAGCTCTGCATGACCCTGAATTAGATAGCTGCGCGCAGTAGTTCCATGTCGCCCGGAAATGAAAAACCTCCCACACTTCGCAGTGTAGAAGGTTTTGAGGTTCCTAGCAGAATCGAACTGCTGTAAACGGTTTTGCAGACCGGTGCCTAACCACTCGGCCAAGGAACCATGAGTGATTGTGAGTGCAAAGGTAGAGATTATTTTGTAATCTGCAAAATGTTTTGGCTGAATTTTGACGTGATGGTAAAAGAAAAGCTCCGGAGTGAATGTCTTCCGGAGCTTTTGCTGTGAGAGCCGCGAGTGGGACTCGAACCCACGACCTTTTCGTTACGAATGAAATGCTCTACCAACTGAGCTATTGCGGCCTGATTTGCGTTGCAAAGTTACTAAATATTTAGCTTCTGTGTGCTATATGTGAAGTAAATTTTTGCTTTATCGGTTAAAAATTTGACTGCGACGGGTCCGGCGACGTAGGGCGTGATGCCTGTGACGGTCGGAGTGGGGTTGTAGTAGTTGTTTGACTGCTCGGTTGTCACGTTGATGGCACAGAGTGTGAAGGCTGTGTCTTCGTCGGTGATTTCTTTAGCCTCGACGAGATCGAGGATATACTGACGCATGTTTGAGAAGACATAGCGTTTGCCGGTCGAGTCGTATGTGGCGTAGAATGAAGTCTTGTTGTCGGGGAGTTTGCTCTGGGCGAAGAACTGGTCTTTCTCGGATGTCTTGACCATGAGGAGGTATGGCGGGGGCACGAGACCTTCGTGGCCTTCGAGCTCTTCGACGGGAAGGGTGAACGAGAGGGTGTTGATGACTGAGAGGTCGCCTTTGCCGGCATGGTATGCGGCGACAATCTCGCGTCCGGGGAAGTTGATCTCGACGTTGTAGCCTGCGGGGGCTACGACGAGGTCTTCGCCGTCGGCGATGCGTCGGCTAATGGCTGGAGCTATGTTGTAGTCGATGATGTTGTTGGTGATGATTTCGGGCGTGACGGCAAAGTAGTAGCCTGTCATGTCGACGACGGTGTCGCGTCCGGCGTCGTTGACGGTCTTCTTATGGTAGTACATGTTGATCATGGTCTGGCTGACGCGTGTCAGACGGCCACTGCCGAAGGAGTTGCGTATATAAAGGCCTTTGAAGACTTTGTCGGTGAAAGCGGTGGGTGTGGCGAAGAGCTGCTGGTCGGCCATATAGGCGCTGAACATCTCTTTGCCGAGCGATACGGGCAGGTCGATGGCCACGGTCTTGTCGCCTTTGTAGATTGCGGCGATGGAGTCGGGCATGCCGAGGGTCGAGAGGTTGAAGATGGTGCTGCCGATGGGCTGTGAGGCGTCGTAGTAGCCTTTGGGGTCGAAGTCGCTGTAGATTGGCGAGGGCAGGAGTTTGTCGAGACGGTAGACCTCGAGGCCCATGGGGGCGATCGAGTCGCCGATGAAGTCGCCGGCGGCGATGTTGAGTATCAGTTTGAGCGAGTCGATGTCGTTGACGGTGACGCCGGCGGTGTCGAGTGTCGACGCGGGCATAAACTGGGTGACGACGTCGCTCGAGAGGTGGCCGTAGCCTTCGACGTCGATGCGGCCGAAGAGCTGGCTGAGGGTGCGTGCGGGCACTGAGCGGTCGGCGACGCTGCGGGCGCTGATGGTAAACGAGGAGTCGATGGTGACGGCGATTTTGTCTTCGACGAGAGATTCGCCGACGGTCGAGTTTTCGTCACAGGCGACAAGGGCCGTGCCGGCGACGATGAACGCGAGGAGAGCTATGGTGAGGTGTCTGAGGTTCATGACCTGATGGGTAAGTTAGGTGCCGGGGTTATTTGATGAGTTCTTTGTAGAAGTTGTCGTAGGCGTCGGCATAGTCTTCGTCGCCCGGATAGGGGAGGAAGGGTTTTCCCGAAGCTTTGGCATATTCGATTAGCTCGGGGTCGACGTCGGGGGTGCTCTGGGCTATGGCATCGGCGTAGTCGATGGCGAGGCGGTTGATTTTTGCGAAATCGACGTCGCCGCCGAGCAGTGATGCTATGTCGTCGTCGGTGAAGCCTTCCATGCGCAGTTTTTCGGCGAAACGGCTGTCGAGTGTGCCTTCAAAGCCGCCGCCGTAGAGGCTGTAGACTATCTTTGAGCCGGCGAAAGTGGGGTCGTCGGCATAGTGGCGTTTGATAAACATGGGCGCGAGTGCCGATATCCATCCCGAGCAGTGAATGACGGCGGGCTCCCAGCGGAGTTTCCTGACGGTCTCGATGACGCCGCGGGTGAAGAAGATGCAGCGCTCGTCGTTGTCGTCGGGCATGATGTCGGTCTCGAGGCCTTCGCCGGTGTGGCGCAGGAAGTAGTCGTCGTTGTCGATAAAGTAGACCTGCATGCGCGAGGGCTGGAGGGTGGCGACCTTGATAATCAGGGGATGGTCGGTGTCGTCGATGGCTATATTGAGGCCTGAAAGGCGTATGACTTCGTGGAGCTGGTTGCGGCGCTCGTTGATGCATCCGTAGCGGGGCATGAATGTTCTGACTTCATAGCCGCGTTCCTGAATGCCCTGCGGTATCATGCGTCCGAGCGTCGACATGACGTCCGGTGCAAGGTAGGGGGTTATCTCCTGGGAGATATACAGCACTTTGCTTGAATTCATATAAGAGCTTGTTTTAACAACAAATGTTACCGCCAAGGCTGTCAGTCGTCGAGCAGATTTTCGCGTGTGATGAGGAAGTTATGGGGCTCCATAACGACCGAAGAACAGGCGGAAAGATGCCGGCGAATGGCAGCTATGTGGTAATATCTTTTCATTATTTAAATAAAAAATATTTTTAATTTTACATGGAGACTTGTCGTTTATAATAAAGCTTACTTCCGTTTCGCTTATCTTGGCCGCTTTTCGCCTTGCTCCTCAGTCGTGTACATCCAGTACACTCCTTCGTCACAAAACGAAAATCAACTCAAGCTAAGCGACCTTGGCGTCAACATTTGTTAATTAAACAAGCTCTAAGTTTTTAATGCACAAAGATACGAAAAAAATGTCAAACGGCACGGAAAATGGCGTCAGATAAGATTTTTTAGGTTTTTAATATCTTTGTTATGACGCCGTCTGAGGCGTTTGAGGCGCTAAAATTTCGTTTTCTTTTAAACATGTAGTAACTTTGCTTGATAATTTTGAGTTATGAATTTTGAATGTTGAATTGTCGGACAAGTCGGACACGTCAGACAAGTCCGATCCCTAAATATTAATAAGATATGAAAAGATTTATTACGGCATTTTTCGCGATTATGATATTGGTGACTGTCGCGGCGTCCCAGACGCCGGCGGTGCGGTGGCGCACGACTGTGAAGATGACCTCACCGACCGAAGGCACTGTGACAGTCAGGGCTCTCATAGGCCAGGGATGGCATCTCTATGGCTTCGAGCTGCCCGACGGCGGTCCGAAGCCGACGGTATTTGACTTCTCGAAGAGCAAGGGAGTCGAGTTTACGGGCGACGTGAAGCCGTCGGTGAAGCCGGTGTCGGCTGTCGACCCGCTGTTCAGGAAGACGCTCGAGTGGTGGGACGCCAACGTGGCGTTCAGCCGCAGTTTCAAGGTGACAGACCGTGCGGCGGCGCATATCGGCCTGTCGATAAGATATATGGCATGCGACGGCAACCAGTGTATGCCCCCGAAGACCGAGAACATAAGTGTGGCAGTGCCCGAATTTAAGAAATAAACATCACGAAATCATGAATATAAAAGGAATACTCAGAAGCCTCGCGGCAGTGGCTGTAATCATGACAGCCGGCGCCGCTCAGGCAGCCCCGCCGAGCAATGTTAGCTGGAGTGTCACCGTCGACTCGCTCTCGCCGCGCGAAGGCCGCATA
The DNA here is from genome assembly GCA_900554715.1 of uncultured Bacteroidales bacterium. Lineage (GTDB taxonomy): Bacteria > Bacteroidota > Bacteroidia > Bacteroidales > Muribaculaceae > CAG-873. Next base: position 1,473 of record USIN01000017.1, on the reverse strand, counting down.
GTCTGGACGGCTGACATCAACGACGGCTGGCATATCTACGGCGACGAGATGCCGTCGCTGCCCGACACGCCGATGCCCAATCCGACGACGATAGAGATTGACCCTGTCGACGGGCTGACGTTCACCGGCCCGCTGACGCCCTCGCGTCCGGCGTCGAAGCATTATGACGACGTGCTCAAGCTCAACCTGCCGTGGTGGGACGGAACGGTCACGTTTACCCGTGGCTTCAAACTTGACGATGGCACTGACGCCGTGTCGATAGGCGGCACGGTGAGATATATGGCCTGCAACAACAACGCATGCACCCCTCCGGCAAAATATCGCTTCGATGTCAGCTTCGGCGGCGTTATCGCCAAGCCTGTCGACGTCAAACCCGACGACAAGGCAGTGACCGTCGTCAGCGCTCCCGTGGGCGATTCGGGCGAGGCTGCCGCATGGTGGGCTCCGGTAGATATGAACGCCGACGAATCGACAGCCGACACACCCTGGTGGTCGATACTGCTCTTCGGCTTTGCCGGCGGTCTGCTGGCGCTACTGACGCCCTGTGTCTGGCCCATGATACCGATGACGGTGAGCTTCTTCCTCAAAAAGAGCAAGAACCGCAGCAAATCGATAGCCGACGCCGTCACCTACGGTCTGAGTATCATCGTGATTTATCTCGTGCTCGGCATAGCCATCACGATGGCCTTCGGCGCGGGTAAACTCAATGAGATAGCCACCGGCGCCGTGTTCAATCTGATATTCTTCGGCCTGTTAGTGCTCTTCGCCGTGTCATTCTTCGGGGCGTTTGACATCAAGCTGCCCTCGAAATGGTCTAACGGAATGGACAGTCGCGCCGAGTCGACCACGGGCGTCGTGAGCATCTTCTTCATGGCCTTCACGCTGGTGCTCGTCTCTTTCTCGTGCACCGGCCCCATCATCGGCACGCTACTCGTCGAGGCCGCCTCGCAGGGGGCCGTCCTCGGGCCGGCCATCGGCATGGGCGGTTTCGCGCTCGGCCTGGCGCTGCCTTTCGGCCTCTTCGCTTTCTTCCCGTCGCTGCTCAAAGAGATGCCGCGCTCGGGCGGCTGGCTCAACTCAGTCAAGGTCGTCCTCGGCTTCGTTGAGCTGATTCTCTCGCTCAAATTCCTGTCGGTCGCCGATCTGGCCTACGGATGGCATATACTTGACCGCGAGGTGTTCCTGTCGATATGGATTGTGCTTTTCGTCTTGCTCGGCCTCTATCTTCTCGGCAAGCTGCGCTTCCCCCACGACACGCCTAAAGACCATACCTCGGTGGGCGGTTTCTTCATGGCTGTGATACCGCTGGCGTTCGCCGTCTATCTCGTGCCCGGCCTCTGGGGCGCTCCGCTCAAGAGCATCAGCGCTTTCGCTCCTCCGCTGACGACACAGGACTTCAATCTTTATAATAATGAAGTACATGCCAAGTTTGATGATTATGACCTCGGTATGGAGTATGCCCGTCAGCATGGC
>USIN01000016.1 GCA_900554715.1 uncultured Bacteroidales bacterium | reverse complement strand
AATATAGGTGGTAAGGAACTTAAATCAATTAAAGGATATGCTTCGCTTTTAGGGGTTAGAGATCAAATAGTATTATATCCTAAAAATGCAGATACTGTTGTAAAAGATATATTAGAAAATAATATAAATTCAGATTGTTCTAATGGAAGAAAAGAAAGAGCCATAATATTTAATGCATTATCACCAGCAAAAATAAATGTATTTTTAGAAACACTAAGAAAATTAAAAATAAATAATGTTTTGAAAGCTACAGTAACACAAACATCAATTAATTGGACATTAAATGAAGTTGTTGAAAATCTTTCTGCAGAGCATATTGCAATTAGCAAAGGAAATTTTGAAGCTCATAAATAAAATAATTTAGGAATTATAAATTTAAAGAAAATACTTTAAGTTATAATTCCTATTTTTATTATAAAAAAGCATTTTTGATTTATAAAGTAGCATATTTGTTTCATTGTTTGTATAAAAATTTTTATGTATAATCTTTTTTAATGTATATTTGCAGACACTAATTACATAAACCATGGCAATATCAAACCGAGTCGGCCCTCCTGTAACCGGAGATGACTTTTTTGGCAGAGTCGAAGAACTATCGCGAGCACACGAATATCTCGACTCTAATCATTCACTCGTGCTATCAGCCCCGAGACGCATCGGCAAATCATCGTTTGCAAAACGCCTCATTGCCGATAAAAAAGAACTCGGTTGGAACTGCGCATATATCGACCTTGAAGGTGTACGTACAAAAGACGAATTCCTACAAATTCTTATCAATCAGTTTGATAAATCGGGGCTTTGGACCGAGGCGGTAAACGTTGCCGGAAGCTTTGTCAATCGTATTTTCGAAGGAATAAAAAGTATCGGCCCGGTCGAATTTAATTTTTCGCATCAAGAAATTTCCAAAGACCTTTATACGTCGTTAGCTCAAGTAATCAATCACAACAAAGACTCGCTGATTGTCATAGACGAACTAACATTATTCTTGAGTGTCCTTGACAAGAACGACGACAGCCATAAGGATGCCGCTTTTTTCTTGAACTGGTTCAGAAGTCTGCGACAAGTGACCGATAGTAAGATTAGATGGGTCTTCTGCGGCTCGGTCGGACTTCATAATTTTACCCGAATGAGAAATCTATCGATGACTATCAACGATCTTATCTCATTTGATTTCGACGCTTTATCATATGACGAAGCCTCAGGACTGATAAACGCCCTGGCAGAATCAGAGGGCGTACCCTTTAACGAGCAAATGACAACATATCTTTTAGATAAGATTGAGTGGCATATACCATATTTCATCCAGCTGCTATTCACAAACATTAAAAATCATCCGGGTGCTAAAAATGGCGTCACTCAGCAAATGATTGAGTCAGCATTTGAGAAACTCGCTCACGCAGAAGACCTCAGTACTTGGTCTGAAAGGCTATCAGAATACAGCGGTTTGGAAGACGGAACCCGTCTGCTGCTCAAAGGACTCTGCCAAGCCAACGACGGTTTGTCGAGAGAACAGCTACTGAACATTTACGCCCTTTATTCTGAAGATAACCCAATAAAAAGGGATAAAGACCTGAGTACTATACTAAATATGATAGAACACGATGGCTATGTAATGCGTACTAAAGAAGGAATAAGACGGTTTCGCTCGCCTTTATTAAAAAAGTGGTGGTATTATAATTTTGTCGAATAATGGAACTCCCAAAGTATTTTGATGCCATTCCCGAATTAGTTGTCAATGAGGATGTTTTCGAAGCTGTTCATTCAGAAATAAGCAGATTCGACGAAGGCCGTATACCACAACCCATAATGATAATCGGCAATGAAGGCGCCGGCAAAACCACTTTGCTCAGGCGTTTCTATGAATCATGCCCAAATAAACACCGTGTATGGATTGACGGTCGCCGAATCTTCAGCACAGACGATATCGTCACCTCAGTTAGTGTCCCGAGTAACACCGTCTTGTTTATAGACGACATTGACTTCTACTTAACAAGGTGTAACTACGACGAGCAATACAAGTTAAGGCGATTCTTATATGATGAAAGTGCTCCTATGCTGGTTTCTACTGCGAGTAAAGTTCTCCCTGCGATTTCTGAATATAAAGCACCGTTTTTCGAGGGTTTGAAAACTATCTATATCAACTCCCTTGCCGACAATGAGCTATCTAAAATATTAAACGGCAGCATGTTGAACCGCATTATCGGTTTATTAAATTACTTGCCGCGCACGATAAACTCTGTCATAACAGCCTATTATATCGTCAAATCAAATGCTTTACAAAGTAAAGACTTAAACAGACTGGTCGCATTATTTTCAGGCAGATATAATAACACATATCGAAGCTTACCCGATTATTCCCAAAACATCGTAAACTCTTTAGCAATAGAAGCTACAGGTATGAAAATCCCCGAGATTAGGGAGTTGACAGGTTTACCGACCAATATTTTGACCGCATACCTTAAAGCGCTTAAAAGGTCAGGGATTATAAATATCGACGACTCGATAAAGAAAAAAACAGTTTATTATATCAAAGACCCGCTTTTCCGTCTTTGGCTACAGAATTCAGCTGAATAGACTAAACTTCCATACTCTCTCCTCTCACACGCTCAGGCGCTTGGTGACGGGGCCGGCTTTGAGGATGTAGATGCCCCGGGCGCTGAGTTTGAAGCTCCAGACGCCGGGCGTGAGCTTTTTTGCCGTAATCTGCTGACCGAGAATGGTAAATATTTTGACCGTTGTCTCGGTCGCGGTATAGAGATAAACCGTGCCGTCGCTGACTGTGACCTCGACCTGCTCGGGACGCGTGATGTCGACGTTCATTCCCGGCGCGGCGCTCTCGACGCGCACCCAGTCGGGCGGCGCAGCCTGAACCGATGCCGGAGCGAGCGTCGCGAGGACAGCTGCAATCAGTAATATGACAGCTCTGGCTCTCATCAGGTCAATGTCATTTCTCCCGCAAGTGACATACACAGCTGTTTCTTCACTTCGGCCGGACTTATGCCGAGGCCGAAGAGAAACATCATCTTCGTTATCGCAGCCTCGAACGTGAGGTCGTAGCCCGAAATGACGCCTGCGGCAGCAAGCATGTCGCCCGCGAGATAGCGGGTATTGACACCGCCGTTGACACACTGGGTCACATTAAGAACGATGACGCCGCGGTTAATGACCTCGCGTATGGCCTCGATAAACCACGGCGAGGTCGGAGCATTGCCAGTGCCGTATGTGCGCAGCACTATGCCCTTTATGCCTGGGGCTGCGAGCATGTGGCGCAGCAGACGTTCGTTGAGGCCGGGATAGAGGTCGATGACCATGACCGACGTGTCGAGATCATAGTGCGGTCTGAGTGATTTCTCGACATTGCGGCGCATCAGGGCGTCGGTGTAGAAGTGGATGCCCAGGCCTATCTTGGCGAGCTGCGGATAGTTGTTGCTTTTGAAAGCGTTGAAGTTGTCGGCGCTTCGTTTGGTCGAGCGGTTGCCGCGCCACAGATAGTTCTCGAAGAGAATCGCCACCTCGCGCACCATCGGCCGGCCGTCTGTGTCTGTGGCGGCGGCTATCTGCAGGGCCGTGATCAGATTTTCCTCACCGTCGGTACGCACCTCGCCGATAGGTAGCTGCGAACCGGTGATGATGACAGGCTTGTCGAGACCGTCGAGCATGAATGACAGCGCTGAGGCCGTGTAAGCCATCGTGTCGGTGCCGTGGAGCACGACAAAACCGTCGTAGTCGTCATAGTTATCGGCTATGCTGCGGGCGATATCCTGCCAGTGGGCAGGACTCATGTCGCTCGAGTCGATCGGTGGCTGGAACTGTATGTTGTCAATCTTATAGTCAAGCATCTTGACTTTCGGCACATTCTCCATCAGATGTGAGAAGTCGAAAGGCTTCAGAGCCTTTGTGACGGGGTCTTCGATCATGCCGATCGTACCGCCGGTGTAGACTATAAGGATACGAGGGTTCATCACTACAGAACTGTCAGTTAAACAACTATAATTTATTTCACTTTTGCGCCGTTGACTACCGGTCGTGACGGCGAGATGACAGAGAGCGAGCCGTCGGCGTTCTCGGCCGAAAGTATCATGCCCTCTGATGTCAGCCCCATCATCTGGCGCGGAGGAAAGTTGGCGACGAAACATACCTGACGGCCGACAAGCTCTTCGGGCTGATAGTGTTCGGCTATACCCGACAGAATCGTGCGGCGGCCGATACCGTCGTCAATGAGGAATTGCAGGAGTTTTTTCGATTTCTTGACCTTAGAGCACTCGATGACTGTACCGACACGTATGTCGAGCTTCATGAAAGTATCGAAATCGGTCGGTTCGGCCACTTCGTCGGGCGTGAAAGCCTTGAGTGTGTTGGCGTGCTTGATGTCCTCGAGGCGCTTAATCTGACCGTCGATGACATCGTCCTCGATTTTCTCGAATAGCAGCTCGGGCTTGCCGATTGTCACGCCTGCCTTGACGGTGTCGCGGGCGCCGAGCTCTGTCCACGAGAGGGTTCCCAGACCGAGAGTGTCGGCAAGGCGGCGGCTCATGAACGGCGTGAACGGTTCGAAAGCCACTGCGATGTCGGCGCATACCTGCAGGGCACAGTAAAGTATCGTCGCCACACGCGGCATATCGGTCTTGGCAAGCTTCCAGGGCTCAGTCTCCTGAAGATACTTGTTGCCGGCGCGGGCTATAGACATCGCGTCGCGCAGAGCGTCGCGGAAGTGGAATGTCTCGATATTCTCAGACAGCGACTTCTTGAGTGCGTCGATGTCGGCGAAGAGAGCCTCGTCGACAGCCTCAAGCTTGCCCGGAGCGGGAACGACACCGTCGAAATATTTGTGTGTCAGCACTGTGACGCGGTTGACAAAGTTGCCGAGGATGGCTACAAGCTCGCTGTTGTTGCGGGTCTGGAACTCGCGCCAGGTGAAGTCGTTGTCTTTTGTCTCGGGAGCGTTGGCCGTCAGGACGTAGCGCAGCACATCCTGTTTGCCGGGGAAGTCGCGGAGGTATTCATGAAGCCAGACAGCCCAGTTGCGCGAGGTCGAGATCTTGTCGCCCTCGAGGTTGAGGAATTCGTTGGCCGGCACGTTGTCGGGCAGCTGGAAGTTGTCGCCGTAAGCCATCAGCATGGCTGGGAAGACAATGCAGTGGAAAACGATGTTGTCTTTGCCTATGAAGTTGATGATGCGGGTCTCGGGGTCTTTCCACCACTTTTCCCACGACTCGGGATAAAGCTCTTTTGTGTTCGATATATAGCCTATAGGAGCGTCAAACCAGACATACAGCACCTTGCCGTCGGCCTCGGCGAGAGGCACCTTCACGCCCCAGTCGAGGTCGCGGGTGACAGCGCGCGGTTGCAGGCCAAGGTCGAGCCACGACTTGCACTGGCCGTAGACATTGGGCTTCCACTCTTTGTGACCCTCGAGAATCCACTCTGTCAGACGCTGCTGCCAGCGGTCGAGAGGCAGAAACCAGTGGCGTGTCTCTTTCAGAACGGGGACATTGCCTGTGATGGCGCTTTTGGGATTGATGAGATCCGTGGCGTTGAGCGATGTGCCGCATGCCTCGCACTGGTCGCCGTAGGCGCGGGGATTATGACAGTGGGGGCACTCGCCCGTGACATAGCGGTCGGCAAGAAACTGGCCGGCTTCGGCGTCATAGAGCTGCATCGATGTCTTCTCGACAAACTCGCCCTTGTCATGCAGACGGGTAAAGAATTCAGAGGCCGTGCGGTCGTGGATGTCGGTCGTCGTCCGCGAATATATATCGAACGATATGCCCAGCTCCTCGAAAGAGTCCTTGATTATCTTGTGATAGCGGTCGACGATATCCTGGGGAGTGACACCCTCGGCACGCGCTTTTATCGTGATAGGCACACCGTGCTCGTCGCTGCCGCCTATGAGGGCGACTTCGCGTCCGTTGAGACGGAGATAGCGGGCATATATATCGGCGGGGACATAGACACCGGCGAGATGGCCGATATGGACAGGTCCGTTGGCATAGGGAAGAGCCGTAGTGATGAGTGTGCGCTTATATTCTTTGTTCATAATCTTACTAGTGCTGTTTATCAAATCGCAAAGGTAGTGAATTTTTAATAAAGAAAAGACGCTATCGCCGAAAAACTGCGGCAACCGTTAAAGCCGGCTACGAATTATCAAATTAGAGCCGACCATTCGTTAAACAAGGTTAAACAACGCAGATTCTGTCTATAATATGTTCTTTAACTGTCACTTTTTTGTAACTTTGCAGCGCAATGACTTTTAAGCACGGAACGCGATTAAAACACGCGGTCCGTTTTCCCGCGGCCATTATCACGCAACCTTTTACCGGTTGGCGACAGGCATCAATTTCCCTTAAAGGGTAAGACATATTTGTCACATAAAAAGATAATTTTGCCAGAATGAAAAAGAGCTTAGCCTACATATTATTACTGACGCTTTCGACAACCATGTCATGCTCAAGCAAAGCCTCAGACAATAAAGACAGCAACGAATCCGAGAGACAGGTGACAGACGTGCTCGGATCATTCAACAGCGACAGCGCATACCGTTTTGTCGCCGAGCAGGTCGCGTTCGGGCCGCGTAATCCCAACAGTGAAGGTCACAAAGCATGCGGCAATTATCTTGTCGATAAACTCAGATCCTATAATCCCGACACAATCATAATTCAGGAGAGCATCGTCACCGCATACAACGACGACCGGCTCGATATGAAAAATATAATGGCGCGCTACAACCTCGCCTCACCAAACCGAGTGCTTCTCGTCGCACACTGGGACACCCGCCCGTGGGCCGACATGGAGGGCAACATCGAGCGTAGGCAGGAACCGATTCTCGGAGCCAATGACGGCGCCAGCGGCGTAGGCGTCCTGCTTGAAATCGCCCGCAACCTCGACATGAAATTGCCCGAATGCGGCGTCGACATACTGTTTGTCGACGACGAAGACTACGGCAACTCCGACGGTTTCATGAGCAACGATGACTCCTGGTGTCTCGGCACCCAGTACTGGGTGAAAAACATGCCGTACACAACCGGCGACCGCAAGCCGGCCTTCGGCATTCTCCTCGACATGGTCGGCGGCAAAGACGCTGTGTTCCACCGCGAATACAATTCACACCTCAATGCCCGGGCCGCGACAGTGAAAGTCTGGAGCGAAGCACGCATGCTCGGCTTTGACAGCACGTTCATCAACAAAGTGGGCGGCACAGTCGTCGACGACCATATCTTCCTGACCGAGGCCGGCATACCGACGACAAACATAATCGAGAACATGAACCCCCACACGCTCAACTTCCCCCCGACATGGCACACCCATGACGACAACCTCGACAATATAAGCAAAGAATCACTTGACGCCGTCGGCAAAACAGTGCTCAACGTCATCTACAAAGAGAAAAAAAGATGAGCATCGAAGAAAAACAGAATGAAATAATCGAAGAGCTCCATGTCTTTGACGACATGATGGACCGCTATGCGGCCGTCATAGACTATGGCCAATCGCTCGGCGCTTTCGACCCGAAGTCAAAGACACCAGCCAACAAAATCGAAGGATGTCAGGGCGATGTATGGCTCGACGCCAAGCTCGTCGACGGCAAAGTCTACTATTCGGCCGAGACAAACGTATTGATTATCAAAGGCCTCATCGCCATCATTCTCGATATACTCAACGGCCATACGCCCGACGAGATAGCCAACGCCAACCTGTCGTTTGTCAGCGAAATACTCGGCGGCAACTACCTGACGCCCAACCGCGTCAACGGTCTCCTCGCCGTTGTCAAACAGATCAAAGTCTTCGCCTTGGCTTTCAAGGCTCTCGAGGACAAAGGGAAATAAACGACACTTTATCATTTGCGAAGCGGCCGTGCTACGGCCAAAGCAGCACCTCTACCGCCCGCGATGCGCCCGCACAATTGCTCAGACTGACTTGTAAAGCAAAAGTATAAATTCAAAATCTTTTGTTTTTATGCGCTTGTGCGTTTATGCTCCTGACAGCATCCCCGGAAACATAACGGCGCCACACCTCGAGGTGCGACGCCGCTTTGCTCTTATATGATCTTACCGTGATTACTGACGGAAGTTCATTTTCCAGACATTATAGCTGTTATCGTCGTTGGCACGTGTCGAAAGGAAGAAGATACTCTTGCCGTCGCGAGACCAGCGCGGACATGCGTCCTGGGCGGGATGATAAGTGAGCTGAATCATATTCGAGCCATCCATTCTGATAGCGAAGATATCAAGGTTTTTCTTCTTGTTGATAGTCGAGACACTATTGCCGACTACAAGGAGCCACTCGCCGTCGGGCGAAACCTGCGGGTCGGTGAAGCTGCGTTCTTTGTCGCTGAGAATCAAAGTCTCCTGACCGTTTACATAATTTACTCGCCAGATTTCACTCATGCCTTCGTCATTGTTTCTGACACAAAGGAATTCATTATCGAGACCGGGAATGAGGGCCGGCTGGAAACCGCGGGCGCAGTTTGTAAGCTCGCCGTTGGCAAGTTCATAGCTCCAGATCGAGGGGCCTGCTCCGCGTTCGTTGCGGGTGAAGAAAATCTTCTTGCCGTTTTCTGTGAGCACAGGTTCATAGTCCTGGTTGTTGCTCGTAAGCTGACGCATCAGTGAGCCGGCATGTGCATTGACAACACAAAGTTTATTCTGTGAATCGTTGATGTCGATAAAATAGAGGTTGTCATCATTGCCCCAGGTAAAGTCGCCGACATGACGGAATGTACGCTGAGTTGCGGCACCGCCCGTACCGGCGCGGCGCACCATGATATTCTGCTGCTTGTTGGCGCGGGTCATATAGGCGATTTCCGTACCGTCGGGCGACACTGCAAGCGCATTTATCGGAGACCATGTCAGACCGCTTTTGCGGCCGCCGCCTGTGATCGAACCGAGATAGTAATAGCCGCCGACCGACGGGCCGAGTACGGTGTTTTTAGATTCATCAGTGATTTTCACAACGTTCAGACCTGTTTCCTCAGGAGAGAACGCAGCCGTATAAGTCTTTGAGCCGCAAGACGAGATGACAATCATACCGCCCACTGCTATGACAGCAGCTACTGTTTTGGTAAAATTCATACTTTTTATGATTTTGTGTGATTAAATGGTTTACTTAACCGACAAAATTACAAAAATGTATTAAAATACCCCCCCCGATTCGTTAATTATAGTTAACAAACCCATCGCGCAACAAATAATAATACTATACAAAACAAGGTCCCGACACTTTAAGCACCGGGACCTTTTGATTATTCAATGGCCGCGATTATCTGACGACAACTTTCGAGGCTTTGCCGCCGGCAACCTTGATATATATGCCGGTTGCGAGATTGTCAGCATTTACGCGGACGCCGCTGAGGTTATAATAGACAGCCTCGCCGTTGCCCTCACCGAGAGTGATATCGGTGACAGCAGCACCCTTGACACTGAGCTGATAGAGACCCATGCCGTTTGACGGACAATACTGATAGATATTATAGATATTAGCGTTGTCTGTAGGCTCGGCTATGAACCAGTTGAATGTCGAGTAATTACCTCCGGCCTCATAACCGAGTTTGCCTATGGGAGCGACGGTCGTTATGACCTCCGATTCATTGCTGTTGTTTCTGACCGTGAAGCCGCCCTTATAGTTGGCGCCCGAGTTATGGACGATGATGTCGTTACCTGCCAGCTCGAAGCAGGCGAAACCGCCAGTCGAGTTGCGCGATGGAGCCGAAGTCGATGCACGTCCGGCAATCACTTCGGTATTGACCGCTGCGTCATAGTTATAGACGCCTGAAGCGCGCACCTGATAGCACCAGTGCTCTGTGTCGTTGTTGCGGGGAATGACATAGCCTGCTGTCGAACCCGTCAGCATCAGACCTTTTGACGCACGCGAGCAGAGATATTCGCCATTCTCGAAGAAGATGACGTTGGCGGCATCCTTGCCGTTGGGGAACAGGTAGATATAGCCGCGGCCGCCATAGACGTCGCCCGAAGCATTGATAAAGTTGGTCTGGCCGTCGAGAGGAACCTCGACCTCAAAAGTGAGTGGTGTGCCATAATTGTCGGGAGTGGCGCCGGCGGCATAGACTATAAACTTATGTGTATTGCCTGTGAGTTTGTCGTCGCGGACAATGATATTGCCTTTGTCGTCACGGCAGCAGCCCCAGCCGGCACCGCCGGGTATCGAGCCGATGCAACCTGTCTGGTCAAAGACATATATTTTTTTGTCAACGCAGTCATTGACATAGAAGAGACCTTTGACCGCCGTACCCTGCTGGGCGTTTGTGCCGTCGATGTGTTCGGGAGCATTGTCGGTCGTGTTGGCGTTGAGCCACACTTTAGTAAGTTCAAATTCCTGTATTGCAGACGGTGGCACCATGCCTATGCCGTCAAATGTCGCCACGCCCATGCTGCCGTCGCGGCCCACAACATGTATTTCCGACACATTGTCGCCGCTCACGATAGCCGTCGAGACAAGATTGTCGGCCGACACCCTGCAATCGGGAAGAATGTCGTCTGTGACGGGTGTAGCTGTGGCAAGACCGTCAGTAACATCATAGAGACGCGCCGCGCCGTCTGAAACGATTACAGCATAGACTTTTTTACCGTATCTCAGAAACGAGACAGCATCGAAGTCGACATCTTTGAATCTCGCGGGAAGATTGTCGACAATTGTAAGCGCTCCGTCGGGAGTGGCAGCGTCGAAGTCAACGAGAGCGACACCGCCGTTGATGCTGACAAGCAGACGGTCGCGCTGGAACGGAGTGATGGCAAGCTTAGGCTCGGGATTAGACGAGAGCGTCGTAAAAGAATTGACGACAGCCGTCTGCACTTTGCCTGCCGCGTTGAGATCAGCCATGACGACCTTGTTGGCGCCGTCAGATTCTGTGGCAGCAATATAGAGACGCAGAGCATCACTGCGGCCGCTGACAGCCACCGATTTACCTACGACAGTGCCTGCGGCGAGGCCGAGGTCGGCGGGGGTCAGAGAGATGGCCGCGGGAGCTGCCGGGCCGAAGACGTCGGCGACGACGATATCGAGCGAGGCATCAGAGGGTGCGCCGATCATGGCCACACGGCCGTCGGCCGTGACAGCGATGGCGTTGACTGATTTCATAGATTCCGGCACGATATTACCCGTGACTCCGTCGGCATAGACTGTGGTCGCGCCGTCGGTCGTCTTGACGAGAGCGACACGCTTGCCGCCTATGAAGCGTACTGCTTCAATCTCACCCTCAGTCACGAATGGGTCGATGAGACTTGCAACGGCGTCGTAATAGCCGCTGACACGCGCTTCATAGGGTGTGCGCGGGAAGTCGACGGTGTTCTGCGGACGTGTGATTTCGGGGTCAAGTTCCGGGAGGTTCTTGGGGTCAAGATTATCCGTGGTGATGAAATCGCAGCCCATGTTGCCGTATGTGCGGTAACCGTCGACACTGTTGGTCGTCCACATATTTACCTTCAGACCTTTGTCGTGATATTTTTCGACTGTCGATTTGTCGAAATATCCGGCCTGGATGTCGACGTCGATACCCCACTGGACACACCAGTCGAAGTGGTTGGCCCAATACTGGTTTGTCAGGAACTGCAGGGTGATGTCGGGATAATTCTTGCGGATATATTCGAGACACGGCTTCATCGAGGTCATGATGATACATTTGTCACGCATTCCCTTGGCCTCGATGGTCTTGATGAGAGCCGGAATGTTAGACTGGTCGTTGCTGTTGATGCCTGTGGCCCATTTGAGCTCGATGAGAGGGCGCACGTTAAGCTCGTTGCAGAGGTCGAGCCACTCGTTGAGCGACGCGAGACGGCCGGTATATGTCACTCCGCCGCGTTTCTGGGTGAGCACCTCGCTCTGGAGTTCTTCGAGCGTCGAGCCGGTGATTGTGAGCTTACTGCCCAGACGGGTGAGATCGTCATCGTGCGATAGCACAAAGTCACCTCCCTTGCAGACCTTGACGTCTGACTCGAGATATTCATATCCGAGTTCGGCGCCGGCGCGCAAAGCTTCGAGAGAACTCTCGACGCCATACGAGCTGCCGCGGTGTCCGACAAGCAGAGGCTGGGCATTGACACTGACAGCCAACGCCATAAGCGAAAGTAATGTAGTCAGTTTTTTCATGATAAATAGAATTATTAGTATCGAGTGAATTTGCTTTTAGGCAAAATTAAGTAATAGTGACGAATTTTTAAAATAATTCATCCTAAAAATTATATATGTAGTCATATTAAAGCACCCTCACTGGTAATATTCTGACGATATTTTATTAATTTTGCCGGCGATGAAGATCAAATTCTCATATATGCATCTGTTGTTTGCCGTGGCAAGTGCCTTTGTCATCGGCTCGTGTGCGAGCATCGGGCGCCCCGAAGGCGGTCCGCGAGACGAAGACCCGCCTGTTTTCGTCAGTTCGCGCCCGGCGCCAGGCCAGCTCAACTTCGACGGCAACAGACTGACTCTTTTCTTCAACGAGAACATACAGCTCGACGACCCGTTCAACAAAGTCGTCGTGTCGCCCGTTCAGATTCAACCACCGGCCGTCAGCGCCAACGGACGCCGCGTGACCGTCGAGTTCCGCGACACGCTCAAACCCGACATGACATATACCGTCGACTTCGCCGACGCCATCAAAGACCTCAACGAAGGCAACATACTCGACGGCTTCGCTATCGACTTCTCCACAGGCGACAGCATCGACTCGCTCCGCATCTCTGGCATGGTCCTCGAGGCCCGCAACCTCGAGCCGGCACAGGGAATGCTCGTCGGCGTCTACTCAAACCTCGACGACTCGGCCATAACCACGCTGCCCTTCGAGCGCATTGCCCGCACAAACCAGTACGGCCAATTTACCATACGCAACCTCAAGCCCGGCAACTACCGCGTCTATGCCATCAACGACCTCAACCGCGACTACCACTGGGACCGTTCGGAGAACGTGGCCTTCTATGACGTCTCCGTCTCGCCCTCGACCGAGCACATCAGCGTCAGCGACACCCTGCGCGCCGCCGACGGCTCCGACTCGACCGTGACACGTCCCGGCATCAGGTATCTCCCCAACGACATACTGCTGACATGGTTCAACCAGAACTATCTGCCCCAGTATCTCAAAGACTACAGCCGACCCGAACGACGCCGGATATATCTGAAATTCGCCGCACCGGCCGACTCGCTTCCCGAAATCACCATAGCATCCGAGCGTAACCGCGGACGCAACATATCAGAGTGGGCTCTCGTGCAGAAAACCGAGAAACTCGACTCGCTTATCTACTGGATAACAGACACGACCGTGCTCAACACCGACTCGCTGATGCTCGCCGTCAACTATCTGAAGACCGACACCAACGACGTCCTGTCGCCGCAGACCGACACACTGCGCTTCTACTTCCGCGACCCCAAGCCCGCCAAGAAAAAGAAAGACAAGAACAAGGAGAAAGAAGACAGCGTCGTGACCGACTCGGCCGGTGTGCCCCAGCCAAAGGATTTCCTCGGACTCAAGCTCACAAGCGGCACGACCCAGGACGTCTATAAACCCCTGACATTCGAAGCCGACCAGCCCGTCGACACCATAATACAGCGCATGATAAAGCTTGAGATAAAAGAAGACACACTCTGGCTTCCGACCGTCAAAGGCGAGATGCGCCCCGACTCATTGCTGCCGCTGCTCTCGTTCAACATCGACGTCGAGTGGAAGCCCGGCGCACAATACCGCCTCACCGTCGACTCGACCGCCGTCACAGGCATTTACGGACACTGGAACAAGCCATTGCGACAGGAAATAAAAGTCAAACAGCTTGAAGACTATTCAAATCTCGTCTTCAACATCAGCGGCCTCGCCTCAGACTCGACCGGTCTGAAAGAAAACGCCGTCGTCGAACTCCTTGACAACGGCGACAAACCTGTGGCGACCGCAACCGTCAAAGACGGACGCGCAACATTCAAATGGGTCGAGCCGGGCACATATTACGCCCGACTCTATCTCGACGCCAACGGCAACGGCGAATGGGACACCGGCAACCTGCCCGACAAACTCCAGCCCGAGGAAGTCTACTACTACAACAAGAAACTGACTCTCAAGAAAAACTGGGACATCGAACAGAACTGGGACATTTACGCCGAGGCCGTCGACCGGCAGAAACCGTCGGCCATAAAGAAGAACAAGCCCAAACTCAAGAACGGCGAACAGGAGCAGCAGGAGCCCGAATATGACGAATTCGGCAATCCCATTGACCCCGAAGACGGCTACTATGACCGCAACAACCCCAACAACCTGAACAACAGACGTCCGGGCAACAACAACTTCGGCGGTTTCGGAGGCTTCGGAGGCAACCAGGGCATAAGGCCAAATACAGGTAACGCCGGCCGCAACACCCGTCGCTGACAACCGGCATATTTGACGAATTTGACGAATTAGCCCTTTCAGACTTATAAGTCAGCCCGCTCTTGTTGCTTTTTGGAATTATTTTTGTAATTTAGCGAAAAATCTAAAAACCATAAACAACAGTCCCGTTATGTTTAAAAACCAACCCAAAGGCCTCTACGTACTCGCCCTGTCAAACACAGGCGAACGTTTCGGCTACTACACAATGCTGGCCATCCTGCTGCTGTTCCTCCAGGCAAAATTCGCCTTCAGCACCGCAACCGCCGGTTTCATCTACTCGACATTCCTCGCTCTGGTCTACTTCATGCCCATGATCGGCGGCATCATCGCCGACAAATGGAACTTCCAGAAGACCGTGACCTTAGGCATCGTCGTCATGTTCTTAGGCTATCTTATAATGGCTATACCGACGCCGCGCCTTGCGACCTCGTCGCTCGTCATCATGCTCGGCGCCCTGCTGCTCATCTCGATAGGCACCGGCCTCTTCAAAGGCAACCTTCAGGTGATGGTCGGCGACCTATATAACAATCCGAAATACAGCGACAAACGCGACGTAGCCTTCTCGCTTTTCTACATGGCCATCAACATCGGCGCCATGTTTGCACCCTCGGTGACATCGGCTCTCTGCAGCTATGCGCTCAAAGGCGCCGGCTTCGTCTACAACCCCGCGATTCCGAGTATCTGCACCAAAATCATGGGCGGCGACACCCTCGACGCCAAGACGCTCGACACCGTCAACAACTACATAGCCGCCAACGCAAGCCAGTATACCGGCAATCTCGAAGGCTTCGCCACCGACTTCATGAACGCTATCTCGACCGGCTACAGCTACGCGTTTGCCGTAGCCTGCTGCTCGATGGTTCTGTCGTTCCTCATCTATAAACTCGGACGCCGCACCTACAGCGCCGAAGCCATGCAGGCAGCCGGCGACAGCAAAGGCGCAGCCAAAACGCCCGAACTCACACCCGCGCAGACAAAGAGCCGCATCGTCGCCCTTCTGCTTGTCTTCACAGTCGTCATCTTCTTCTGGATGGTATTCCATCAGAACGGCATGACACTCACCAAATTCGCCGAAGTATTCACCGCCACCGAAACCTCGTCGTGGACACGCATCGGCTTCAATGTCTGGGCTCTCGCCCTCATCGTCGCAGCCGTCTACGCGATATTCAACATCTTCCAGTCGTCAGGCAGCCGCAGCCGCATCATCTCGGTCATCGTCGCTCTGGCAGCCATCGGAGGCATCGCCGCGATATACAACCAGACACCTTCACCCGTCACAGGCATCCAACCCCAGATCTATCAGCAGTTCAACCCCTTCTATGTTGTCGCGCTGACACCGTTCTCGGTCGGTCTCTTCGCCTGGCTCGCCAAACGCAAGAAAGAACCGAGCGCACCCCGCAAGATCGGTCTCGGCATGCTCGTCGCAGCCATCGCCTTCGGCTTCCTCATGGTTGCGTCGCTCGGTCTCGGCACAGCTCCGAGCGAAGGTCAGGGTGCCACGCTCGTCTCGCCGAACATCCTCATCACGACCTATCTCTTCCTCACATTCGCCGAGCTTCTGCTCTCGCCTATGGGCATCTCGTTTGTCTCTAAAGTAGCGCCTCCCAAATACAAAGGCCTTATGATGGGCTGCTGGTTCGGTGCAACCGCCATTGGTAACTACCTGGTGTTCATCCCCGCCCTG
>USIN01000015.1 GCA_900554715.1 uncultured Bacteroidales bacterium | reverse complement strand
GGCATCTACATCCTCAAAGCCGGCCCCGTCACCAAGCGCCTGAGCGTGTGAGAGGCGGGTGACAGATGTTCTTATTTACACAAGCGTGATTGTGAATCGTCTGAACTTTTTTTCCCGCAGTGACGTTGTAAAAGCAAAGAAGGTTAGTATCAATGCCTCTGTGAGTCAGTCGTCGGGATAGAAATCCCCGCACAGCGGATGAAATCGCCGCCGGACGCTCTCTCCTCTATCGTTCAAGAGGCTGATTATATGACACTACGACCCGGACATTGAGCGCTCGATGTCCGGGTCGCCTGTTTTTGGCAGTCAACGATTTTTTATGTAACTTTGGACATTATTATAAGAGACGATGAATCAGCTGCAACTGTTTATATCCAGGTCGGCCGACGGTTTCAAGACCCTCGCTGAAGTCAACGCTACTGAAAACGTCAGGCGTGAGATTACCGCCTGTTCTGTGGCGCCCCTCGGTCTGGTCGACTATGACCCCAAGGAAAAAACGGTCTTTTATACGCTGACCTATATCCACGGCGGCACGATAGTCCGAGTCATACGTACCATACCCGACCATGCACCGGATTATCTTGAAGTTGCGGTCTTTGTGCCCGAGGAACTTATCCTCGACGGCGGCGTCTTCGGCGATATCATCGACACCATCACGCGCAAGGTGCTCAACGCCGGCTTCACACGCGATGACCTCGACGAGCTGCGCGACATATTCTCTCTTACTTATGAGGCCATGCCCGACCCGGCGGCGGCTCTGCCGTCTGAAGGCTCACGCTTCGGGCTATATGTTTATGGCGGCAAAACCGGGTGTCCGCTCGGCGATGTATGGCAGACTCTCTACCGGCCCGAGTGGGCGGCATGTGCGTCGGTCATTCTTCTCGAAGATCCGCTGGCGCTCAAAGACAGCGGCAATGTCGAGGACTTCAGCGGCGAGGATCTCGCTCCTGTGGTCACGCTTCTGCCTCCGGCCGACTCTCCCCTCGGCTTTGTGCCGCATATCTTCCGTCACGTCTTCGATCGCCCTTATCTGGTCACGCTCGGCAGCGAGGTCGACATCGTCTGGCATCAGCCCGGATATGAAGACATCACGCAGCATTTCAAAGTGACGGCCGACCGTCTCAGGCCCGAAGAGCCATCGGACTCGATATCGCGTAAAGCCGTCTCGCCGGCGTCGTTTCTTGTCACTTCGCGTGACACCGGCGAACCCCTGCTTGACTGCCGTATAACCGTCAACGGTGTAGAAATCGACGAGGCGCGTCGTTTCACGGTGCCCGAACTTCTCAATGCCCGCATCACTGTCGAGGCCAAGGGCTATCTGACTTTCAAAGGTGTTGTCGACCTGTCGACAAACTCTCAGGTCTCTGTCCAGATGCAGAAACGTCACAAGGTATACCGCTTCATCCTCCCTGTCAGTCTCGGCGACAGCGCCTCGTCGATAAAATTCGAGCTTCATTCGTCGCGCGCCATCACATCGAGTCCGGTCGAGGGCTATGTCGTCGAGGGTCGCATTGACGAAGGCGAGAAGTCGCTCAACCGCCTGCGCCGCGAACGCTCGCTGCACAGGCTTGTGACTCTGCGTGAAGCCGTTTTCGCCCTTGCCGGCCTTGTTGTCGGCATCGTCATAATGACGATAGCCATGTTTGTCGACGGCGACGAAGACCCTGCCACGGTCGAGACTGTTGTCAGCGAGCTCCCGGTGGCATCCTATGCCGAGGCCTGCGATTACCTTGATTCCAACAAGATATGGACCCGCGACCGTCTCGAAGCCATCCCCGGACTCGAAGGACTGTTCGACGAACTCAATAACTATGACTTCGACCGCATTGTCGATTACCGCGGACCGATGCTCTCGTCGTCGAAAAATTTCGCCGCCGTCGTCAAGGCTGCCCGCCACGCGCGAGACAAGGGCGTCGACCCGCGCCGCGACCCGGCCCACACCCCGGCGTATAACCGCGACGGCGACAAGGCCATAAACTGGCGCGGGTATACCTACTGGATTGATCCTTAAACAATTCACAATGCACAATTCACAATGCACAATGCACAATTCACAATGCACAATTTTTTCAATGCATAATGCACAATTAATTCAAAATTCAACATTCAAAATTCAAAATTAATATAAATGTTTTCAGGCATAGTAGAAGAGGCCGCCACTGTAGCGGCTATCAGCAAAAACGACGGCAACGTCACCTTAAGAATAAAATCGTCTTTCGCCGACGAACTCACTATCGACCAGTCGGTCGCCCATAACGGCGTCTGTCTCACAGTCGTGGCTCTTCATCCCGACAGCACCTACGAGGTCACGGCCATCCGCGAGACCCTCGAACGTTCGAATCTCGGTGCTCTGCTTCCCGGTGACCATGTCAATCTCGAACGCTCGATGGTGATGAACGGACGCCTCGACGGCCATATCGTCCAGGGTCACGTCGACTGCACCGCACGCTGCGAGGCCATCGAGGATGCCGACGGAAGCCGTTACTATAAATTTGTCTATGATATCGCTCCCGAAATGGTTGCTAAGGGCTATATGACGGTCGAGAAGGGTTCGGTCACCGTCAACGGTGTCAGTCTAACCGTCTGCGACAGCGAGCCGCGCAGTTTCCGCGTCGCCATCATCCCTTACACCTTCGAGCACACCAACTTCCGTGACATCCGCGTCGGCAGCATCGTCAACATTGAGTTTGACATCATCGGCAAGTATATAGCCCGCATGGCCGAACTGAAAGCCATCTGAGCCCGATGTACGGCCGAGACGAAATATTTGCCCGCGAGCGCCTTGTCGCCGGCGACGCCATGATGGACGCTCTCGCGCACTCGCGCGTCATCGTCTTCGGTGTCGGTGGCGTCGGCTCATGGTGCTGCGAGGCTCTGTGCCGCAGCGGAGTGGGGCACCTGACGCTGGTCGACAGCGACCTTGTCGCCGTCAGCAACATCAACCGTCAGCTTATGGCGACGACATCGACCGTCGGCATCCCGAAAGTCGAAGCCCTCGCGCGGCGCCTGCTCGACATCAATCCCGGCGTCGACATAGTAGCCCGTCAGGAGGCATACACCGCCGGGACCGCCGACAGCTTCGACCTCGGCTCATATGACTATGTCATCGACGCAATAGACTCGCTTGAGAACAAGGCTCTGCTCATATTGCGCGCTACGGCGGCCGACACGGTCTTTTTCAGCTCGATGGGCGCCGCCCGCAAGCTCGACCCGACAAAAATCGGTGTCGCCGAGTTCTTCAAGGTCGAGGGCTGTCCGCTCGCCCGCGCCCTGCGCACACGTTTCAGACGGCGCGCGACTTTCCCGGCGCGCAAATTCAAATGTGTTTACAGTCCCGAGACTATTCCCAACCGTCTTGAGACCGAGAGACCTGCCGAAGCCTCGGCCGACGATAGCTGGACGGCATCTAAAGCGGCTGTCAACGGCACATTCGCCCACACGACAGCTGTTTTCGGCATGACTCTCGCCGGTCTCGTCGTCGAAGACCTATACAAGAAAAACCTATGAAATCAAAGACCTACTACGGTTCGATATTAAAGCTCGGTCTGCCGATACTTGTGGGGCAGCTCGGTATGATTGTCGTCGGCTTTGCCGACAATATAATGGTCGGACGCTATTCGACCGAGGCTCTCGCTTCGGCGTCGTTCGTCAATAACCTCTTCAACATCACGATATTCTGCTGTCTTGGTTTCGCCTACGGCCTGACGCCTGTCGTCGGGTCGCTATTCTCGCAGAATCGCCGTGAGGACATCGGCGCGACGGTGCGTGTCGGTCTTTGGCTCAATATAGCCTTCACACTGCTGGTAATGGCCGTGATGACAGCCATATACTTCAATCTCGACCGCCTGGGCCAGCCCGAGGAGCTACTGCCGCTCATAAGACCCTATTATCTTATATATATGTGCGGCATGCTGCCCGTCACGGTCTTCAATGTCTTCGCCCAGTGGAGCTACGGCATCAAGAACACGAGTCTGCCGATGTGGATTATCCTCGTCACCAACGTCATCAATATAATAGGCAACTACATACTTATCTATGGTAACTTCGGCGCGCCCGAACTGGGACTTGTCGGCGCCGGTCTGAGCACTTTGCTCGCCCGTGTCATAGCCCCGGTGGCTATTATCATCGCCTTTGTCTGTTCCCGCGGCAATGCTTTGTATCGCAAGGGCTACAGCACCGGCCGCATCAGCCGGAGCGCCTTGTGGCGCATCTGGAAGATGAGCATTCCGGTGTCGATGCAGATGACATTCGAGTCGGGGTCGTTCACCGTAGCCGCTGTCATGTCGGGCTGGCTGGGTACAGTCGCCCTCGCCGCCTTCCAGATTGTCGTCATCACCGGCACACTCGGGTTCTGTATCTACTACAGCATCGGTTCGGCCGTCGCCATTCTTGTCGCAAACGAGGCCGGGCGTTCCGACAATTCAGCCATGCGGCGTGTCTCCTGGTCGGGTTATCACATATTGCTGTGTCTTATGGCGCTGTCGTCGATGATATTCATCTTTTTCGGCCGCACTATCATGCATGCTTTTACCGACGATTCTGTCGTCCTCGCGGTCGCCTATACACTCATCTTCCCTCTGGTTCTCTATCAGGTAGCCGACGCCACTCAGATAAACTTCGCCAACGCCCTGCGCGGCACCTCGAATGTGATGCCTATGCTGTGGATTGCTTTTGTCAGCTACGTCGTCATCGGCGTGCCGTCGACCTATATGCTCGGCTTCACCTTCGGCATGGGCGTCTACGGCATCATTCTCAGCTTCTCGTGCAGCCTCGTTGTCGCCGCACTGCTGTTTCTCTGCTTCTTCCTCAAATCTACTAAATAATCGCATCAGCTGTTTTTCAAGGACTGAAGTCCTTTGCCCATAAAAAAACGGCGGCCCGCTCGGGACCGCCGTTTTTGCAATGATTTGAAGCGTAATGTTTTATTTAACGATTACTTTTGTCACTTTGTTGCCCTGGCGGCGGATGAAGATGCCGTTAGAGGGTTCGCTGACCTTCACGCCGTCGAGACGGTAGTATTCGACCTCGGCGTTGTCGTCAGCAGTGATGTCGCTGATGCCTGCTAACTTGTCAGTAGTAAAGGTTACGTTGATGGGATTACCGAGCCACATGACGTCGATCTTCATCGAGACTTTGTCGGCTGCGTCGATTGTGCCGTTGAGCACGACGTCGGCCTCGATGGCACCGCCCATGAGCTTCATGCCGTCGACTTTGCCTGCATAGGTCTTCACGCCGTTGTTCTCTGTGATAGTCACGTCGGGAACTTCAATCTTACCGAGTGATGCAGGACCGTTGCCGAAGTCGAGCGAGAGGTCGGGAAGGACGAATGTGCATTTGTTGTCACCGGTAGGGGTGATGACGATTGCGGTAGGCTGGTCTTCTGTGAGCTTGCCGCCGTTCATTTCGATGTTGAGGTAGCCGTTGTAGGTCTTGCCGGCTTCGGCACCGCTGAAGGTGAGTGTGTAGACGTGGCTTGTCTTGCCGTCGACATCCTCGCCGTTTTCGTTGCTGACTGTGATTATCACATTGTTGCCGTCTACTTTGACGTCGGTCTTGGCGCTCTTGCCCGAGCCGAGGACTACGGCCTCGATGTCGGCGGCTGCGGGAGCGGCGCCGGCGACAGTATATTCATATTTGTCGGGGTTGAAGCCTTCGACAGCCGCGCCCTTGACATTCACGCCCTCGAGACGAGAATAGTAGGCAAACTTGACGTTGTCAAGGCTGAGGGTGTTGCCTTTGACGATATTTTCGCTGTCGAAATAGTCGTTGGCCGCGAGAACAACGTTGATTTTTTCGGGAGTCGAGGCTGTGAGATAGTCGATGGGGAGAGTGTAGGTAGTCCATGCCGATGCCTCGCTCTCGATATATTTGAGCGATTTGGCGATCAGCTCGGCGTTGTCGCTGTGTGTGACGGCTCCGCCCTGGGCTGTCTCCATGCCGAGGATATTGCGGTCGCGGTCAGCCATTGTGGCCGTGGCGACTTCTGAACTCATAGAGTTGTGGCCGGGAACTTCGGCCTGACTCCAGCTGCCTTTCCAGGCATAGACGAGAACGGTGGCTTTCTGAAGACCGGTCTCGCCGGGTGTCAGCATGTAGTCGAAGACAAGGGCGTCGGGGCGTTTGTCAAAAGCGAGGCCGCCGAATGTGCCGCCATCTTTATTGACAATAGAGAAAGTGCTGAAATCCATGGCGTTTGTCGCCCATGTCTTGCCGAGAGTGATATAGGCCGGCACAATCTGGGTTGTCATTATGGGATTGGGGTTGTTGGTGAGAGCCACGGCGGTTTCAGAACCGTTGCCGGCGATGCGTTTGCCTACCTCGGTTGTGCCGAGGGCGCCATAACCGCCTCCCTCGGCTTCGCCTAAAGCGCCGAGTACATTAGAAATTGTCCAGTGTTCGGGCTGGAGACCAAAAATTTCGACGCCGAATGAATTACCGTCCTTAAGTGCCATTGTTTCAGTGAGGCTTGTCCAGGGGTAACAATCAACCCAGTTGCCTTCAAACCCCACGTTAGGGAGCTGCTGTGCGGCAACACCGAGGGCTGCCATAGCGGCAATGCTTAATACTGTTTTTCTCATTTTTGTGAAGAATTAATATAACTTGTTTTACCTTAGTATAATATCGCGAAAGATCTATTATAGATTGACAGATTCAGAGGAGTTATGTCTTTTGTGCTGCAAATTTAATCAATATTTTGGGTTTATTTTAGGCCGAAAGGTCGTATTGTTTGTGATATTTCCATGAAATTTCATTATTTTTGCCTTCGGTATGTCAAACGACTCAGATAAAACGATGTCTCCGACACTCGAAGAGCTGCAGCAGGCAGTCGACCGGTGGATCACGACTGTCGGCGTACGCTATTTCTCGCCTTTGACCAATATGGCCGTTCTGGCCGAAGAGACGGGCGAGGTGGCGCGTATCATGGCCCGGCGCTATGGCGACCAGTCGTTCAAGCCCGGCGATAAAGACAATCTCGCCGACGAACTCGCCGACCTGCTTTGGGTCACTGTCGCAATAGCGAATCAGACAGGCGTCAATCTGACAGAGGCTTTCCACAACAATCTAAAGAAAAAAAACGTTAGAGACTGTGACAGGCATAGGCTTAATCCCAAGCTTGCCGACAGTGATACAGCTAATTGACTAACATATTTAAACACATTAAGATTATGAGCGATAAATATCATGACACCGTGGCTGCCAGCCGCGTTATCGAAGACGATGCCGCCGTCAAGGCCGCTGTCGAGAAGATTCTCGCCGAACACTTCGACGAAAACAATAATAAGGAGGTATATAAATTCCTTTTCAACACTATTGACCTGACGACACTCAAGACTACAGATTCGCCCGCGTCTGTAGCAGATTTTGTCGAACGAGTCAACGCCTTTGACGATGAGTATCCCGAACTGAAAAATGTGGCCGCCATCTGTGTCTATCCCAATTTCGCACAGGTAGTTCGCACGGTTCTCGATGTCTCTGACGTCGAAATCGCCTGTGTCTCGGGCGCTTTCCCGACAGCTCAGAGTTTTCAGGAGGTCAAGATCGCCGAGACCCGTCTGGCTGTGGCCGACGGTGCCGACGAAATCGATATCGTCTTTAACGTCGGCAACTATCTCGACGGCGACTATGAAGCTGTCTGCGACGAGATTGCAGAGCAGAAAGACGCCTGCGGCGACGCCCGTCTGAAGGTGATTCTCGAGACCGGCGCTCTCAAGACCGCTGCCGACATCAAGGCCGCGTCGGTTCTGTCGCTTTACTCGGGTGCCGATTTCCTCAAGACCTCGACCGGCAAGGAATATCCGGGTGCAAGCCTCGAGGCCGCCTATGTCATGGCTCATGCTATAAAGGAATACTATGAGAAGACCGGCAATATGGTCGGCTTCAAAGCAGCCGGCGGCGTGTCGACGACAGCCGACGCCGTCAAATATTATACCGTCATCAAGGAAGTCCTCGGCGAGAAATGGCTTACCAACGAATACTTCCGTCTCGGAGCAAGCCGTCTGGCCAACAATATCCTCGGCGACATCCTCGGCAGTGAAATAAAATTTTTCTAAACTGGAGCTTGTTTAATAACAAATGTTTACGCCAAGGTCGCTTAGCTTGAGTTGATTTTTGACTTGCGACGACAGGAGTGTACTGGGTGTACACGACTGAGTAGCAAGACGAAAAGCGTCCAAGATAAGTGAACCGGAAGCAACTTTCTTTATAAAAGACAAGTCTCTATGTGCAATTAAAAAAAATTTTGTAAAATAATGAAACAATATTACCTCTTGACTGCCATTCGCCGGCATCTTTCCGCCTGTTCTTCGGTCGTTATGGAGCCCCATAACTCCCTCATCACATGCGAAAATCTGCTCGACGACTGACAGCCTTGGCGGTAACATTTGTTGTTTAAACAAGCTCCTAAATAGATGAAAATCTGGATCTATAACAACGGTCAGCAGCAAGGCCCCTACACCTACGACCAGTTTGCGGCGCTCGGCGTCGACGGTTCGACCCCGGTCTGGTATGACGGACTTCCCCAGTGGACTCGCGCCGACCTTGCCCCGCTGACGGCGCCGCTCTATGGCGCGGCTGTCGGTGGCTCCGCTCAGTTTGCCGCGCGGCAGACCTTTGTCGCCGACCCCAATGTCGTGGTTGTCAATAATGTCGTGTCGCAGCCTCCTTGTCCGCCGACCTATCTGTTCTGGTCGATTTTTATCACCTGTTGCTGCTGCCAGCCGGGCGGCATCGCAGGCATCATCATGGCGATAGTGGCCCGCAGCCGCTACAACAACGGCGACTATCGGGGCGCAAGACGCATGTCTGAGTATATACAATGGGTACTTATCATTTCCATTGTCCTCGGACTCATGACGATGCCGTTTGCCTTCCTTTTCTGACAGTGAAGCACCCTTTGAAAAGACGCTCCATAATGGCGGCTGTGGCGCTTGTTGCCGCAGCCGCCATTGCTGTATATTACCGGTTTCACGACCCGGCAGCAGGCGCGGTGCCTCAGTGTCTGTTCCGGCGTCTGACAGGCCTCGACTGTCCGGGTTGTGGCTCGCAGCGCGCCCTGCATGCCGCTCTCAACGGCGACTTTGCCGCCGCGTGGCATTACAATGCCATGCTCTTTTTCCTTGTCCCGGTCGCCGTACTCTACGGCTTCGCTGCTCTCGACACAGCCCCGTCACGACGGCTTCGCCGCTATATCGAGCATCCTGCCGCGATAGCCTTCATTGCCGCCGCTATTATATTATGGTGGATTCTGAGAAACATTTTATAAGGGTTGCCGCTGCTCTGGCAAACGATGGAATGAATTTTTATTAAGTTTTTCTTGCGTTGATGTTATCAAATAGTTAAAAGTTTCTATCTTTGCAATGAAAACCGACTTGGCGCTTACCGTGGTTAACCCGACGGTCATCGCCGTCAATATTAAGCCAGTTTCCGATTAAATATCTCACATGGATTACAGTATTCTCGACTTTTTAGGTTTGCTTGGTGCCGTCGGCCTGTTCCTCTACGGCATGAAAGTCATGAGTGAAGGCTTGCAGAAAGCCGCCGGAGACAGACTCCGCGGCATACTCTCGGCCATGACCCGCAACAGATTTACCGGGACTCTCACCGGCTGTGCGATTACAGCTTTGATTCAGAGTTCGTCGGCCTCGACCGTGATGGTCGTCAGTTTTGTAAACGCGGGTCTGATGACACTCGCACAGTCAATGGCGGTAATTATGGGCGCCAACGTCGGTACGACGTTCACTGCCTGGATTATCGCCCTTTTTGGCTTCAAGGTCAACATCTCTGCGTTCACGCTCCCGCTTATCGCGGTTGCCGTGGTGCTTCTGTTTACCAATAAAAGCAAGGCCAAGTCGATTGGCGAATTCCTCATAGGTTTCTGCTTCCTGTTTATGGGCCTTGACATGATCAGTGCCTACGTGCCCGACCTTCAGAGCAATCCTGAGATGTTCGAGGTTCTCAAAGGTTATGCCTCGATGGGCATCCGCTCGATTCTTATATTCGCGCTCGTCGGCGTCATTGTCACCATGGTCATCCAGTCGTCAGCCGCGACTTTCGCCATTACCTTGATTATGTGCAGCAAAGGCTGGATTACGTTCGACCTCGCCTGCGCCCTCGTGCTTGGCAGCAATATCGGCACGACCATCACTCCGATTATCGCCTCGATGAGCGGCAATGTCGCCGCCAAGCGAGCTTCGATGGGTCATCTTCTCTTCAACGTCCTCGGCACGATATGGTGTCTGGTGGTGTTTGTCCCCTTTGCCGACTTCAACGCGTGGCTGACAGAACAGATAGGACAGGGCGACCCCACTCAGCTCTATCATTATGTGACAAACCTTGAGGCTACGGCCCCTGAGCTATATAATCATCTATTCGACAACTCGCTGCCTGCCGGTCACGAAGTCATTGCCCGCATCGCGGCGATGCAGCTGAGTGTGTCGTTCGGCCTCTCGATATTCCACACCACGTTCAATCTTGTCAACCTCTCGATAATGATATGGCTCACGAATGTCTATGTCAAGATTGTCGAGGCAATCGTGCCCTCGAAGCACAAGGATGACGATGAGTTTACTCTCAAGTTTATCTCTCGCGGCCTCCTTAATGCCTCAGAGCTTAACATCGCTCAGGCCGAGAAGGAAATGGCGGTATATGCCGAGCGTGTCAACCGCATGCTTGACATGGCGCAGCAGCTCATACACACCAAGGAAAACAGCGAGGACTTTAACAAACTCTATTCACGTCTCGAAAAATACGAAGACATCTCAGACCGCATGGAACTTGAGATAGCACACTATCTCAACCGATGCGCCGAAGGACGCCTCTCGAACGAAGGCAAGCTGCGCATCGCCGCCATGCTTAATATAATCAGCGAGATAGAGAGTATTGCCGACAGCTGTATGGGCGTGGGCAAGATTCTCACCCGCAAGATACAGAGCAACGTCGACTTCAACGACGAGATTTATAAGAACATCGACACTCTATATGTCTATGTCAAAGAGGCAATGACTCTTATGCTTGCGCTTCTGAGCAATGTCGAGAACGTCAACGAGAAAGAACTCATACAATCTTATAACAAAGAGCGCGAGATCAACAACATGCGCAATATACTCCGCAGTGCCAATGTCGAGAATATAAACGAGAAGCATTACGAGTATCAGTCGGGCATCTATTATATGGATATCGTCAGTGACCTCGAGAAGACCGGCGACTATATAATCAATGTCGTCGACACGATCCGCGACCAGTTCAGACATCAGAAAGCATAACGGACAGTTCTGTCAGAGATTGTCATCCGACTCATGGCCGGATGACAATTTGTCATATTTTTGTCACCGGCGTCGGGTTTAGAACAATATTCAGCCACAAAATTAGGTCAATGTTGTTACATAATTCTACACTATGATTCTTATTGTGTATATTCGCAATAACGAATAACTGATATATGACAGCAGGTACGCTTGGTAAAATATTAATCGTTGACGGCGATGAAAACATCGTCGACCTCCTTAATGTCAATCTCGATTGTGAGGGCTACACGGTCGCGTCATGCGATTCGGCGGCAGCCGCGTCGCACATTGACCTCAGCGATACCCGTCTCGTCATAGCCGATGCGATGGACCAGCAGTTTTCGGGCCTTGATCTTCTGCGGAATATCAAGGAAGACCCTATGAAGGCTCATGTGGGCTTCATACTCTGTACGTCTGACGACGACCGGAGTCTCGTAATCGATGCTCTCGACAGCGGCGCCGACGATTATGTTGTCAAGCCCTTCTCTTTGCGGGAGCTTATCGCGCGTGTGAAATCAGTTATCCGGCGTCATGGCATCGCTGTGTGTGCTCCCGGCAAGACATTGACTTTCAAGTCGCTCATGATTGATCTTGTCAACCGCAAAGTCACTGATGACGGAATGATACTGTCGCTGTCAAAGACAGAGTATGCGATTCTCGTTCTGCTGATGAAAAATATCGACAATTATCTCACGCGTGCCGAGATTCACAAACATGTCTGGAACGATGCCTCCGATACACCTAACGACCGCATTGTCGACACCAACATCTCGCGCCTGCGCAAAAAATTAGGCGAAATCGGCGCAAATATCGTCAACCGTTCGGGCTTCGGTTACATCCTCACAGCCAATGAAAACGACTGACCGTTAAGACCGCTCTGACAGCAGCGTATCAGGTTATTCACTATATCCGACCGTTTCCATCGGCCCGTCTTCGTCGCTTAGAAGCTTATATAACACCGGGTCGCGCAATATCTGCTTCAGGGAATAAAGTCTTCCGTCGATGATTATGTCATCGCTCACGAGACGCACGCCGTGGCTGTAGTCGACATAGCCGACAGAGTGGGCGGCGCTCAGCGGCTGAATGGCTTTGCCGTCGGGATAATGCCATCCGTAGATAAAGAGACGTCCCGGTTCGCTTGCTATGCGGTTGGTTATCACGATGTCTTTCTTGTGGCCGGCTGTAAGTTGTCCCGAATGTGCGCCTGCGGCTGTGCGTCCGGCTTCGACGATTGAGTCGTGACGTGCGAATACCGGCACTGTCGTCATTGTCGAGTCGGGAGTCATCGGGGGAGGAGTGGCCTTGAAAGTGCTGTGTCGATGTATCAGGTCTGACATACGGCGAGTCGGGAGTACGGCTCCGAAGTGATTGGCGATTTTTTGAGCCGTGAGAGGCAGCATCGGCACCCGCATGAAGTCGCTGTCATCGCCTATCGCGATGAAGTCGGGCAATACGCGCCAGATGATTTCATGGGCTTTGCCGGCTGCGTCGGCGAGAGTGTCGGTCAGATATACGGGCTTTCTCAGCCAGCCGGGTATATTGCCGGCGACAATCTCGCGTAAGATTATTGAGTCTCGCTCTGAAGCATTAAGCTTTTCTGTCAGCCGCCTGAACCGGCTGCCCGTCATCGCCTCTCTGCCGCGTGGAGGAAAAGCCGGGCCATGCGGCATTATTATCGAATCCTGAATGTAGCCGTCATACACCCGCTCACCCATGAATACATATCCATGGCTTTCATGTTCTCTGCCCGACATGACAGACTCGATGAATCCGTTGCGTTCCACGAGTATCGTGTGATAGATTTTCCGTTCGGGATTCTTGCGGAAGTACATTTTGATTCTGTCGCCTTCGGTCACAAAGCATATCGTGCTGTCGGTTTCGGTACGAGTCCATTTTGAGGCTGCATGTTTTTTCAGATACCGCTGCATCAGATATGTTTTATGCCAGGTTCCTTTCTCTCGCGTGATAAACGCTTTGCCGTCAAGAAGGGCGTTCGCGTCGTCATAGCACGCTACGAAGAGGCTGTTGTCTGCTGCTGAACCGAGCCATTCGGTAAGCTTCTTGCCGTATTTGCCGGCATCCCAGTTATAATTGCTGTCAATAAAAGATATACGTTTTATATAGTCGGGAATTTCCTCTGCGGCATCGATAAACCCGAATATGAAATTGCCGCCTCCGCTGTGGCTGTTCAGCTCTATTGTCGGGCGGTAATCAGAGAATAACGAATAGAGAAATTCAACGGTCTCTTTGATTCTGTCCTTTCGGTCTGAAGAGGCAGACAGCCATTTGCCCCAGCTTCGGGTGTCGGCTTCGAGATATACGGTGACGATGTTATGGCTGCGGTCGATATTTCTTACATATCTTGTCTGTGCGCCGATGTGCTGTATCTGATAATGCCAGTCGTCGCCGGCGGCCGGCAGTTTCCCGATGGTTTGGGCGATACTGTTGCCGTTGGGCAGAGCATAGAGTATTAGCCTTGTTGGCTTGGATTTGTCAAAGTCTTCAGACGAAGGAGCGTTTATGTTTATCCTGATGCCCGGGGCGTAGGTAAATGTCAGTTCCTGTTCGCCGAAGTAGGGGCTGGCTGAGAAGCATGGCAGCGCGCCGTCATCTCCGGCTTTTGATTCCGAGGCGGCGTAACTGTTGCCTGTCAGCAGTAACAGTGCCGTGAGTAATAATGCGAATCTCATATAGGATGTAGGATGCTGGCGCTTTTATCGTCAGCTTTCGCTCTTCGGTGTCGCTTTCTTGCCTCCCCGGCGGTGGTAGTAGCGGCGGCGGGGCTTGCGGGCTGTTTCTTTGCCGGTTTCCACGGATGTTTCGTTGTCGGCAGTCGTAGTCTTTGCCTCGACGGATTTCGCCTCAGTCGGTTTCGTGCTCTTCTCACGGCGCGGGCGGTCTTTGCGCCCTTTCTGGCCGCGTCCCTTGCCGTCGCCTTTGGTGCTGCCGCCGGCGCGTCCGTTGCCACGGCGTCCCGGATTATATTCGGGTGCCTCGCCGAGTTCGGCAGGCATCGGCTCTTTACGTACCTCATAGCCGAGGAAACGTTCGATGTAATTGAACTTGCGCTGGGCCTCGACGCTGACAAAGGTCACGGCTTTGCCTTCGGTGTTGGCGCGGGCCGTGCGGCCGATGCGGTGGACATAGTCTTCGGCTTCGCGCGGCACGTCGTAGTTGACTACCATCGTGATGTCGTCGACGTCGATGCCGCGGGCGAGGATGTCGGTGGCGATGATGATGTCGATGCGTCCGGCGCGGAAGGCGCGCATCACCTCTTCGCGTGCGGTCTGGTCGAGGTCGGAGTGCATTTCGCCTGTCTTCCAGTTTGATTTTCTCAGCTCGCGCGACAGTTCTTTGACTTTCAGCTTTGACGAGGCGAAGACAATGACGCGTTTGTTATATCCTGACTTGAAGAGATGTTTGAGCATGCCGGTCTTCTGGCCTTCATAGCAGACGACGGCCGACTGGTCGATTTTCTCTGTCGGCCGCGACACGGCGATTTTGACTTCGGCCGGGTCGACGAGCAGCGTTTTGGCGAGCTGCTGTATCTTGGCCGGCATAGTCGCCGAGTACATCAGTGTCTGACGCTCTTTAGGCAGCTGCTTGACCACCTGCATGATGTCGTCCGAAAAGCCCATGTCAAGCATGCGGTCGGCTTCGTCGAGGATGAAATACTGAACGTTCGACAGGTCGACATAGCCCATTTTCATGTGTGCGAGCAGGCGCCCGGGAGTGGCGATGACGATGTCGGCACCCATCTTGAGAGCTTTCTGCTGGCGGGCAAACTCTTTGCCGTCAGAACCGCCGTGGATGGCGAGGCTGCTGACATTGAGATAGTATGAGAATCCCTGGAGCTGGCAGTCAATCTGTTGCGCGAGCTCATGGGTCGGCACCATCACGACGCATTTCACGCCCTCGCCATGGTCATAGCGGTTGAGCAGGTTGAGTATCGGCAGGAGGTATGCCGCTGTTTTGCCTGTGCCTGTCTGGGCGCATGCGATAAGGTCGCGTCCGTCAAGCACATAGTCTATAGATTGTTCCTGTATCGGCGTACATTCGACAAAGTTCATCGCGTCGAGCGCGTCAAGAACATCATCATCGAGGTCTAACTCATCAAATCTCATATCTTGTTATCAATGATTGGTTTGGATTATCGCCGTGCCCACCGTCGGCAGCGAATGTAAACGGTTATAAAAAGCGACACAAGGGCGACGGTTCCTGCCACCCTTGTCATCGTGTCGTTAAGTGTCAATATATCAAATAGATTCAGTATAAGTGCTGCCGATGACAGCGCCAGTATCGCTGAAGCTATTCTGAAGGCTGTCTTCATCATATCGAGAGACGTCTCAGTGTGTTGAGCAACTCCCGGTTGATGGGTTTGTCGTTTTTGATTGCTTTGGAGAAAGGAACATAGACGATTTCGTCATTCTTGACGCCGATCATCACGTTGCGCTGGTCTTCGAGCAGTGCGTCGATGGCGGCCGCGCCCATACGTGA
The DNA here is from genome assembly GCA_900554715.1 of uncultured Bacteroidales bacterium. Taxonomy (GTDB): domain Bacteria; phylum Bacteroidota; class Bacteroidia; order Bacteroidales; family Muribaculaceae; genus CAG-873. Next base: position 921 of record USIN01000015.1, on the reverse strand, counting down.
TGCGAGGATACGGTCGTGGGCTGTCGGCGAGCCGCCGCGCTGAAGGTGACCGAGGATTGACACGCGTACGTCGTAGCTCGGGTACTCGTTTTTGACGCGTTCGGCCAGACCCATGGCGCCGCCTGTGACGGGGCTTTCGGCGACAAGCACGATCGATGAGTTTTTGCTCTTGCGGAAACCGTTCTGTATCAGCTCGGCCAACTGGTCGACTTCGGTCGATATCTCGGGGATGATGGCGGCTTCGGCGCCCGATGCGATGGCGCCGTTGAGCGCCAGAAAGCCGGCGTCGCGGCCCATGACCTCGATGAAGAACAGGCGTTCGTGGCTCGTGGCGGTGTCGCGTATTTTGTCGACACACTCCATGATGGTGTTCAGCGCTGTGTCATAGCCTATTGTCGTGTCGGTGCCATAGAGGTCGTTGTCTATGGTGCCGGGAAGACCTATGATTGGGAAGTTGAATTCGTTTGCGAAGATTCGTGCGCCCGAGAGCGAACCGTCGCCGCCGATGACGACGAGCGCGTCGATTTCGTGACGGCGGATGACGTCGTAGGCCAGCTGACGGCCTTCGGGCGTCATGAATTCCTTGCAGCGCGCCGTCTTGAGGATTGTGCCCCCCTGCTGGATGATGTTCGACACGTTCTGTGTCTTGAACTCGACGATTTCGTCTGCGATGAGTCCGCGGTAGCCGCGATAGATGCCTTTGACTTTCAGTCCGCTGAAGATTGCCGAACGCGTCACGGCGCGTATGGCGGCGTTCATGCCCGGAGCGTCTCCTCCAGAGGTAAGAATACCGATACATTTGATGTCTGCCATATTTAGAAACCCTTTATGGAATTTATATAAAAAATCAATTAGACTTGTCGGCCTTAATCAGTTACAAATGACTGTAACAAAAAGCAGTACCTTTATTTAAGAACCACA